>MPMU01000102.1 GCA_002238665.1 Gammaproteobacteria bacterium bin55 | reverse complement strand
GCATTGTTTATTTGATTAGATAACTCTTCTGCCTGATTCTCCTCGAATCCAGATTCCCTGAATTTCCTGGTAGCTAAGATGGGATTGAATGGCACTATTTGCTCCGCTTCCATTATTGTTACTCCTATGTATTGATTCTAGGTTATGACCAACTCAAATCAGGTCAAAATTGCTTGCAAACTTGATTGAGTATTAGTGTACTGTTAAACAGTTTTATTTTAGTGAACGAAAGTTCGTAGTTAGCAAATGCTCACATATTTTATGATCTAATTTTAACGAATAACCTTGAATGCATCAAGGTACAGAACGGTTCGTTTTGCGTGGGTTACTTGCGCTAGCGATTCTGAATTCTCAGTCTTGTACAACACACGTGTTACTCGTTCTGGGTAGTTACCTCTTTTGCTTACACAAGGCTAGATTCACAATGCGTAATAAAAGGCCCTGTATAACGCAAGTGACTGGATGTAAGAGCCCAGCCGGCGTGGGACATCGATTGTTCTTCAAATTGAGGACTTTTAGAGTCTGTTGAAGAACGGAGATTCTCACGAATACTCCGAGATGGTTCTCCATCTATGTATTTGTTTTAAAACATAATTTGATAGATAATTTAACCGCTAATTTCTTCAAAACCGTGTTTTTCAAAAGACTCTTTACATCGAGATCTGATTCCTCAGTTAATGATGGTCTGAAGTAGATTTTCTTAGTCGTGATCCTGTTGAAAGAGTCGCCTAGATGTCTTCCAACATGAACCAAAATAAGCTACCACATATATCTACCTGCTATTTAGATGAGTTCACAGTCAAAGCTAGATCAAATCAACCGCTCCGAGTCTGTCTTGTTTCCCAGTTCGATCGATGAGTACATACCAGAAGATCACGAAGCTCCGTTTTTTGTCAAGATTGCTGAGCAGATGGATTGATGGGCGTTGGAAAAACAGTATTCCACCACCACGGGACGCAAGAGTTATCGCCCGGTGATGTTGTTGACGTTGTGGTTCTATAGGTATATGAAGGGTATTAACAGTTCGCGCATGTTGGAGCACGCGACACATGACAGTGCGGCGTTCATGTATATTTCAGTGGGGCAACATCCTGACCACAGCACCTTATCGCAGTTTCGAAAGTGCAATGGCGTAGCCTTTAAGAAGGCGGCCGCTGAATTTTTGTAGATGCTAGTCCATGTGGATCTGGTTGACTTGAAAACACTGGCGATTGATGGCACAAAGCTAAAAGCGAAAGTAGCGCGGGAAGATTCTGGATACAGAGGAGATTGCAATCCAGGTCTTTCCTCCTGCAGTGGGTACCCTTAGGACAGTGTGTGGTGCTGGATTCCCACATCCATCCAACCCTGGGAGAAGGGAGTTTCCTGTCGTTGCGGCGGTAGATTGCCGTTTCGTCGAAGTGTCTCCCACGCCTCCTTAGTGAAGTTAAGCAAGGAAGCTCGGGTATCTCGATAGTCAGCCGCTTGATTCTCAATCGTATCAGTCATTGCTTTCTCCCTCTTTAAGATGTCAAGATATCGTTGAAGGGTAAAGAGAACACGATCCTGATAATCAAGTTGCCGCAAACTGTATGTGAAAGAATTGACTCTGGTCAGTGCAATAGAGAACGAACCGAGAGGGTACCAATTCATCAGGGAGGTTCAGCTCGACCAACATCATTAGGCTAGCATGGCGGAGAGGCAGGGATTCGAACCCTGGGTGCCTGAAAAGACACACTTGATTTCGAGTCAAGCCCATTCGACCAACTCTGGCACCTCTCCTAGAGGACCTAATTCAGAATCCGAAAACAGAATTCGTGATATGTCAGTGAATGTGCGTGGAGACTTTTCAGGTAGCCGTCACGCCCATGTCTTTAAATACGTACTCAAGAGCATCAGTGATCTTTTGATTGGGACATGCAAGGATGCTATCCAAAAGTTGGTCAAGACTTAGCTTCTCGGTTTTGATCTTTAATTCCTTACCAACATTGATCAAGTCCTCTGGACCTATATCCTGAAGTAGTGGTTTAAGACTTTCATTTGTTTCGACCGCTTTTTCGGTTTTGGTGGAACTTGAACCACTCTTACCGTTTTCTGGCCAAACTTTGTCGAAACCTGCAAGGATTGATTCAGTAGGTTGCTCAAGCAACATTTTGACGAGACTCGACTTCCGTTTCCCCGCAATCTTCTCTTTTGAGATCATGGTTGTTAAGACATCGCTTACTTCCTGTGTTGAAAAGCCCTCAAAATCCGATTTTGAAAAAACCGTATCCGAGTCAGAACTTTCTAGAACCTTGACTTCGTTCCAGTGGGTCTGGAAAGCAAGATCGATTTCTTCATCACCTACTGCAAGCATTTTCGCTATGAGTGCGTCTTTGTCAATGCGATACAGGTGAGTAATCCCTATTTGTTGACCAAGTTCTATCAGTGCGTACTTTGGCCAGCTACTAAAGATCCTCTGAGTCCACTGTCGAGGCTGTTTTTTCTTAACAACCTTCTTAACCGGTGGTTTCGGTGTTTTGGGTAATGGGGTTGGCTGTGCCTGCTCGGCTGAAAATGCATCAAATATCTTTTGAAACTTTTCCTGATCCTTCAGCAGTTCACCCAAGAGTGCTTCGATTATCGCTTCTTTTTTCAAGCTCTTTGCCAGAGAGAGCTTTAATCTATTTGACAGTTCAACAAGAACGGCAACTTTCTCTTCACTCAGTAATTTCCTGAACAAGTCGGACTCTTCTGTCGCCACCGGAATTTTCTCTTCTATGGCTGTAGGAGTGGGAACCGCTTTCTCTTGCTTGGGCTTGGCTTGTTTGGCAGGTTTCTTCTCGGGCGTCAGTGATGGCTCTTCATCTATCACCGGAAGTACCGTTAAGGACGGTTGCTGTCGCTCACTTGAGTCAATGGAAGTGAGGTCTTGTAGCGTACTTCTCATCGAATTTACGCTCTCAAGCAGACCTTTGAGTTCTTGATCTAGATCCCGAATGAACTCAGTAATTCCACGAACATCCTCAAGCACTTTTTGATGCTGCTGCTTATCGATTTTCAATATGGCCTCTCTTTATGTTGTCGAATTTTGAACTAATTTAAAGCTCCAGTTGCAGATTTTGATCACAACTTACCCTGAGCGTCCGCGATGAACCTTTGGCACACTTATTCACGCAGACTTAGAACACTCTATTTCAGACGGGTAACTAACTCTCACCGTTGATTTTGGCGGAAGTATTGTAGTAATCCAAACTAACTGCAAGACCTAATCACCATATTGCGACTACCTCATAGATTTTTGCTCTGAGTTTCACTGCATTCAAGTGAGCACGAGCACCAAGTCCAGTCCTAGAGCAGGTTAGAAAATCACTTCAAAACATGAATTGATTTTTGCGAGTAATTTGAGTTCTGTCTTGAAAATAAGTTCATGAAAATTAACAGAGGAAATCACCATGTATAGAAACACGCGACGACAGATTATGACACTGTAATCAAGCGCTTGCTGACTTCGATTCCTGCTTCAAGCGGTTCTCGTAGATACGTCTAGATGGACCTATAAGGTAGTCTCCGACCGAATCCACGTACTCCGCGTTGGAGAGAATAGAGTTCCCTTCCAAGGCACTTTCACAACCGTGTTCAAATTTCAGTTTGCCTTTGGCCCAATTGCCTGCTTTCGACGATATTACCAATGCGATCATGTGCCGAGGTTTGTTGGAGGGATTCGGTACACCGCGGTGCCAGAGCCGAACATCTCGAATGAGCACATCACCTTTACTGGTAATGGCCTGAATGGGCGGATCTGACGCTTGTCTAGCTTGCTCTTGGGGCGCTTGGATATGTCCCAATCCCGCGGCTGGAGCTTCCTGATGGCTACCTGGCCACAGTTGTACCGCGCCATTTGATTCGTTAGCATCGGCTGGGGAGATATTAATCACAACATCTCGAGTGGGTGGTGGTTCTTCATTAGGTTGCTGGGCAGGACGATCGTCCATGTGCAATCTTTGGTAGATACTTCCTGGACAGTTCGTGTTGCCGTTGTAGAACGTCAACATTGCGCCTTTACCAAATAGACTATCGCATACTCGGGTGACCCAAGAATTCATAGCGACGTCTTTGAAGACGAAATCTCGTGTCGGAGGTGGACCCTGTTGAAGGTGCCCGCGTTCACGCGGATTGCCTCCGATTGAATTACAGTAATCCAGTAATTCCTCGGTATCCCGGTCCATTCGGTCTCGTAGAATGTCGAGCAAGTCATGCGGAACGGCTTGCTTGATCACGACAAACCCATATTTACGTATGCGACCTGCGGCTTCTGAAATCCGTTCGGTCGTTAGAGAGTACTTTGAATCCAGCATATGCGTATCTGTCTTAGCTTGACGTAACCAGTGGAGCTTGAGGTCTAGTCGACAAGCTTTTCGTCAAGCACTCTCTGCCCAATCGCACAAAATTTACGGGTGGCAGATGCGGCTTCCTGTGAATCGCATCGTTGTCGACTTGCCGTGACTGCACCACCTATTCCACCTACTAGGTTGTAACTGGTAGTCGTAAGAATCGATCTGCGCTTAGCTTGGATTATGTCACCAAGCTCTGGTTTAAACGCCTTTGAATAATTTATCTTGAACACCAAGCCATTGGACAGAACTACCAATCCGCTCTTGTATCCACTTGGTTGGTGAAACAACAGTGCTGCAGAAAACGCTCTCTTATTTGCTAATCGTTGGTACGCGTTTTTTACCGTTAAAGGATCATCATCAACGACACCTGGTCGTACTTCATTAGACCTTGCCGTTTGGGACTGCGAAGGTTGAACCAACACCTGGGCTGGTTCTGATCTGACTTCCTTTGTTGAAGAAGGCATTGGTGGTGATTCTCTTCTAGGTACCGGTGTCGCCGGTTGTGAGGACTGATCTGCAACACTTTTCTCACTTTGCCCGACTGGTTCAACAACTGGAACGATAGTTTCGGCAGAGGCTTCCTGGTTCGTAGTTTCATTGATAGTCACTTCAGCTGGTACGTCGGGTACGCTGATCGGTGCATCCTCTACAGAAAAACTCATGTCATTACCTTCCTCCCGTAACTTTCCAGCCAATGCGATGCATTCACTTTTTGCATCGACATCCTTCAATGTGTCACAGAAACGAATTAAATTGCAGTAGGCCATATTCTCTGTGGTCGCTTCTTCGCACTCGTTTGCGGAAGTGGAAAACTGAGAAAAACCCAAACACCCGACGATTCCCGTCGCGAATAGTCGTCTAAAAGTTCGTATTCTCATTGCACGTTTGCAACCGTAAACCAATCCGTACCGGTTTCCTGCAAGGCATACGATACATTGAGTTGATCCTCAAGACCAACGAAGTGATGGTGTAGCAAATCCAGAGAGTTATTCTCCTGACTGATGTGTCCAATCACGACCTGGTTGAGTCGTTCACTCCATACACTCTGAAGAAAGTCCAGCGTCTGTTCGTTATTCAAATGACCAAAATTACCTGCAATTCGTTGCTTCAGATTTTCTGGGTACGCGCCATTCCAAAGCATATCTAAATCGTGATTACTCTCGACGAAAATCGTATCGCAGAGTTGGTAGCTTTCCTTAACCTCGTCGGTGATATGTCCGATATCCGTAAGCAACCCAAAGCGTACGTTGTCGTGCGTAAACACAAACTGTAACGGTTCTATACAATCGTGTGGAACTCGTATCGGCAATATGGAAATGTCCCCAATTTGCACTGGCTCGCCTTCTTGTAACCGACGAAATTTTGATTCATCACGCACCAATTGCCTGCGGCCGTACATCGTTCCATGACTGGTACATACAGGCATCCAAAACTGGTTGGTGAAAACCTCCACACCTTTGGAATGATCTCCGTGGCGATGGGTCACCAGTAGCGCATCAATTTGTTCTGGTTGGATCCCTCGCTTCGTCAATCGCTTCAGGGTCTCTCTCTTTGACCAGCCACAATCGACTAAAAGAGTCGTAGTCTCACTCCGAATGATGGTACCGTTGCCGCTACTACCACTACCCAGTGAAGTAAATGTAAGTGTGCTCATATGTGGTCAATAGTAAGCCTGTCGGCAGGAATTATCAAGAAATCCAATTTACGCTGCGTGCTCCCGAAGCATGGCTAGAAATTGTTCAGCGTAGTCAGTCTCAACAAATTCGCCGTCTGTACTCGTCACCAACACTTTAAATACGGACTCTTCACCGTCAATCCGAACCAAGGCTTCTTGAGCTCCCGCCTTGTTTCGGTCTCGACCCCCGAACATGATCCCAAGAAATCCTCGCTTTCGCATCTGAGATTCTGCATCAAGTGACGGTAGAACAATCTGAAAGGATTGAGCCTCTCTGTCGGTGTTTGTGACTTCAATCTCAGCGCTTTCGAGTGCCCTGCTGACAGTTGCCCACGCCCTGTCAAAGTCAACATTGATCAACAATATCGGATGTCCAGCATCATTGCGTACTAACGATGCCTTGGGTTCCGTGGCAATCTGACGACCGATACTTGAAACGGTCTGTTCCGATAGAGCAGAAACATCGAATTCCGCGACTGCAGTCAGTAATTTGCCTTCCAGCTCGCCTCGTTCGGAATTCCCTTCAAGCCACATTTCGGAAGATTCCTGTTGGTCTTCTTTCAAGTATCTCATGTGAATCTCAGAAGTACCACGTTTGATGCCCTGCTCAATTCTGAACACTAAATAGTCTCCGTTGTCCGCAGTAGGGAGATGCTCACCCACTAGTGCTACGAAGTCAGGGTCTAAAGTGTCACCAGAGAGGTCCAACGGACCAGTCACGATTTCGCCTTGCTCTGGACGCTCAACCTCCACAACCAACCCGTACTGACGGAAAAACTGTCTGACCAATGGCCAGACTGTCTCGGGTTTACGTTGTAAAACCATCCATCTGCGTTCACCTAAACGCTTGATCCGAATGGTATTTGGATCGTTTTCACCTACGATTGTGGCAGGTTTTGGCGCGCCCGACGGATAGACTCGGGCCGCTGGCTGTTCTGGAATTTCTGGTATTACCCAAGCGTCCTGAATCCTACTTGTATCCAAGTCTTGCGGAACTTTCAATTCATCGACTGTCTTCGCCGCAAGGTAGTTGTCCTTCTCTGCAACAAACAGGTTACCGACCATATTTATCGCGCAACCAGACAGCAGGCTAAGTGATAACAGCACCGTACTGACTCTTAAAGACATTCGCAAGAGGCTACTCTCCATTCGCAGCAATTTTCTCGAGTTGCTCCCTCATCGGCTCATGGAACTGATCTGATAACGGAACCAGAGGCAACCGTATACCACTATCAATGCGTCCTAGATGGTTCAAAGCCCATTTTGTGGGAATAGGACTCGTCTCACAGAACAGAATCTTGTGAATCGGCTGCAACGTCGCGTCAATCTCACGTGCGGTTTCCCTGTCACCGGCGAGGAGGCTATTACAGAAATTGGACATTAATTCCGGGAAAACATTTGCAGTCACGGTTATAACCCCGTTCATTGCACCTGGACTTCCCAACTCAAACATTTCCAACGTCAACCCGTCGTCTCCTGAATAGATGCAAAAGTCATCTCGTGAGTTGCCGAGTAATTTCCGAACTTCAACAATTCGGTTGGCATCACCACAAGCTTCTTTTAGTCCGACGACGTGGTCTACTTCTTTGGCAATCCGTACCACCGTCTCCGCAGACATATCGCATGCAGTCCGCGGGGGCACGTTATAGAGGATCATTGGAATGTCTACGTGCGATGCTATTTCTAGATAGTGTCGATAGAGACCTTCTTGAGTCGGCTTGTTGTAATACGGCGTAACCAGAAGCGTCCCGTCTGCGCCTACATCTTTCCCAAATCTAGTCAGCTCGACCGCTTCTTTGGTTGCGTTTGCACCTGTACCGGCAATCACTGGGATGCGACCGTCGACTCGTTTTATTGTCTCTTCTATGACTTGATGGTGTTCATCGAAATCTAGGGTTGCTGACTCACCCGTCGTCCCAACCGAGACAATTCCATGTGTCCCCGCGGCTACATGCCAATCGATCAGTCCGTGGAGAGCCTTCTTGTCAACATCCCCGTTTGCTTTCATAGGAGTAATCAAAGCAACGAGACTCCCTTGGAACATAACTCTCTCCGGCTAACCTAAAAAGCACATTTTAGTAGCAGTTAGGCTTCCTTAACACCTTGACGAGATCTGTGGTGCCATTAACCTATGGTTTTCGACACCTCATCCGAACTTATGGGTTTGTCCCGCCTTGATGTTGCTTGTACTTCGTTTTTCATCCAATTTCAGCTCTCGGCCATGCTTCCATTAGAGTCTTGATCAGAAGAGCAAGCGGAATCGCAAAGAAAACACCCCATATGCCCCAAAGTCCACCAAAGACAAGCACGGCTGCAATAATTGCGATTGGATGCAGGTTGACTGCCTTGGAAAACAATACTGGTACCAAGACGTTTCCGTCGAGAACCTGAATCACAGAGTACGCAATCAGTACATACAGGAGGTCAAGCGACCATCCAAATTGAAGAATCGCAACTAGGAGTACCGGGATGGTGACCAATACTGCACCGATAAACGGTACGATGACTGACAACCCAACGAGTAACCCTAAAAGTACGGCGTAATTCAACCCAAATAGTTCAAATACCACGTATGAAGACAACCCCACTAAACAGATTTCAATGAATTTTCCGCGGATATAGCGAGAAATTTGGTGGCTCATCTCCTTCCCTACCCTCTCTAGGACAGGACTGTCGTTCGGCACGAACAATTTGACCCACTCGACGATGAGCCGACGATCTTTGAGTAGGAAAAACAGGCAGATTGGCACAAGTGCCAGGAAAACCAGTACGGCAATAAAGTTGGGAATTTGCGTGAATAAACCTTGGATAACCGCACCGCCAAACTCAGTTAATCTTCGTTGTAGCGCATCAATAACCACATCAAGATAAGTAGGAGAAAATAGATCAGGGTATTCTGTGCTTAGTTTTTCACCTATCTCTCGAACACTGTCCACCAATGCGGGGATGTTATTGATCAGTTGCTCTAGTTGCTGGGAGACTAATGGCAGAATGCCGAGGAATAGTGCGATGGCTAAGCCGAGAAATAGGGCGACTACAGTGAAGATTGCGAGCGGACGAGGAAACTTGAGACGTGTCAAGAACTCGACAACATCGTTGAGTACAAACGCAAAAATTAGCGCCGTGATGATCGGAGATAGGTACAGTCCCAAGAAAACCACGGCGAGCGTAATTAGAACGACCACGCATATTAAATAAAGCGCTTCGGTTGTGCCCGCATATTTGGTCAACCAATCTTTGATCGTTGACATTGGAGACATTTTCTGCCTACCTTTTCTTTTCTAATAAGTAGCTATAGATGCCTTCTGATTCTTCTGATTCCAATAGGTGATGTCCGCTCTGCTCGGAGAATACGCGAAAGTCCTTTACAGATCCTGGATCAGTCGCATACACTCGTAGGAATTGACCAGCGTCCAGCTGGTTCAACGCGCGCTTCGCCATGAGCAGTGGCATTGGGCAGTTTTGCCCTTTTGCGTCGACTATCGAATCCTCATTCATTTCCAATTTACCTTGTCAGTTCGTCGAACTTCGTAACCTTATTCACTTTTGTCGACTCTTTAATTGAGAACACCTACAGATATGTTCAACCCGAGTGCGTGTGTAAACTCAATGTACAGAATTAGACAATATATTTTGGACTACACACAGTGAGATCACAGGTCCACCTGTTTTGGGCACTCTTTTTCGTTGCGGGAGTGTTGGTAAACGACGTTCATGCTGAGCAACAACAGCAACTTCCAGACCTCGGAGCTGCATCCGCACACGTATTGTCACCTCACCAAGAGAAGCAGATCGGGGAGATCGTGCTCCTCAACCTCCGAAGAGGACCACTTACCAAAGACCCAATCATTAAGTACTTTGTTGAAAGTCATCTGCAAGGAATTGCTCAATATTCTGATCTTCGGGATTTCAACCTAAAACTGGTCACGGTAGAGTCCAAGCAGCTGAATGCCTTTGCAATACCTGGAGGGGTCATCGGAATAAACCTTGGGCTAATACTATCTGCTCAAGATGTCCATGAATACTCATCCGTCATCGCCCATGAACTTGCTCACTTAAGTCAACGCCACCACGCGCGGAGTATGCAACAGCAATCCAATCTAGTCGTGCAGAATTTGGTTGGATTTATCGCATCTGCTGTACTCATCGCGGCCGGAGGTACTGAGCCCGGTTTTGCGACGATTATGGGGACCGAAGCGTTGGTACAGGGACAAGCTCTGGCATTTAGTCGATCTCACGAAATCGAAGCTGACCGAGTTGGTTTTAATACCTTAGTCAAAGCAGGCTATGACCCCTTTGGTGCTACACGCATGTTTGAACGCATGCACCAGAAATACCGATATCAGCGCGCGCTTCCTGAATACTTTTCTACCCATCCTTTAACGGTGAATCGAATAGCGGATATGCGGAGCGAAGCGGAAAAGCTAACGATAGAAACCAAAGAGTACCAACCATCTAAGGATTACCAGAATCTTCGTTCCAAGATCAAGGTATTAGCAGCTGAAGCACCTGCCGATGCAATAGCCGTAGCGGAGGACGAAACCGATCCTTACGGACTCGCATATGCTTACAGCCGCGACAACCAGCACGAGCTCGCGGTCGAACAAATGTCGAGAGCTTACTCAGAAAGTGAAAATAGCATCTTCCTCGCGGCTTCCTACGCGGAAATTCTTATGGATGCGGAAAAAGCACAGGAGGCGTTAGATTTATTGGATAAATGGTTGTTTGACTACCCGGATCACACACTTCTTAGTCTCTTGAAGTGCGATGCACTCAAGAGGCTCAATCGAGTTGAAGAATCGGTCAAAATTCTCTCCAAACAGGCGCAGTTAAACAAAACCGATCACGACATATGGTTCAAATTGGCTGAACATGCAGGAATGATCGACAATCTGACGGTAGCCTACCGGGCACGCGCGGAATACCACGCGTTACGAGGAGAATTTGACGACTCCCTACGCCAGTTGCAGCATGCCAAACGGCTCGCCGGTGACAACTTTCGTCTTAACGCAACGCTAGATCAACGAATCCTCGATCTAAGGGAATACGCAGCTGCTTTAGAGTAGCAACCCGTTAACTCAGTTAACCGGAAAATCCAACATTCGTTGAAGTGGTTTGAGAGCTCGCATGGCGGTCTCCTCATCAACCAAAATCTCGTTGTCCAAAGACAGAAGAGAATCTCGTAGCGTTTCCAACTCATTCATTGCCATCCAAGGACAGTGTGCGCAACTTCGACACATAGCACCATCGCCAGCAGTAGGCGCTTCAATAAACCTCTTGTTTGGTTGCATTTTGCGTAGCTGATGGAACAAGCCGCGGTCTGTCGCCACGATGAAAGTGTCGTAGTCGAGTTCGCCGGCAGCACGGACGATCTGGCTCGTGGAGCCTACACAATCAGCTTCTTCAATGACAGCGGCAGGTGACTCCGGGTGTACTAGCAGACCTGCGTCGGGATAGACCTTTTTTAAATCCACTAAGGCGCGATATTTGAACTCCTCATGCACTACACAAGCACCGCTCCATAACAGCATGTCTGCCTGTGTTTGTGTTTGAATGTAGTGTCCGAGATGTTTGTCCGGTGCCCACAGAATTTTCTCTCCGTCGGCCGCAAGGTGTTCAACGATCTTCAATCCAACACTAGAGGTGACCACCCAATCGGATAATGCCTTCACTTCAACGGACGTATTGGCATATACGACAACCGTTCGATCTGGATTTGCATCACAGAATTTAGCAAACTCGTCTGGTGGACAACCGAGATCCAGCGAACATTCCGCTTCCAAGGTCGGCATTAATACCCTTTTATCAGGAGACAGGATTTTCGCGGTCTCTCCCATAAACCGTACGCCAGACACAATAAGAGTCGAGGCGGAATGATTGCAACCAAAACGCGCCATTTCCAACGAATCAGAGACACAACCACCCGTTTCGCTGGCAAGGTCCTGAATATCCCCGTCTACATAGTAGTGAGCAACGAGTACAGCATCCTGCTTCCGAAGCAGTTCACGAATTTCCTCTTTTAGTTCATTCTTCCTAGCATCTGAAACGAGCTTGGGTTCAAAAACCGGGACATCCGCGGGGGTAAGCGAGTAATCTTTAATGGATAAATCCATAGATTTACGTAAGGCACAATTAGAAATACCCCTAAATTCTAAGTTGCACGCTCTTAAAACAGTGCCTATTTGGACTCGGTCAGTCCTCTCCCAGAGAGCCTAGTACCTTCAACGATGTTCTTATGAAAACATTTAATTGCCTGTTTTTCTCTATAACGGAAGAAACACCTTCGTTAGCCAATTGGTCCTGTCTGCCCAAGGCGATGGAGGAGTTGGGAATGTTTGCAGATTCCGCGTCTCACGAGTCATTGAGAATTGAATATGGCGAACTCGTGTGTACTAACCACACTGGAACGGATTATCTGCTGGAAGAATTTGAACTGATCTGGTTATTAGGTCTAGGTGAACGGAGCACATTCTTAGATCGAATGCAGTTGCTGAAAAACTTCAACAGCGATCGCTTCGTGAACTCCATCGACTCGTATGTCTATCGTCATGCAAAAGGCGGACTGTTTCACACAAGTCTGATCGAATTTCAGCCGGAAACCGTAGTTTCGGACAACCCCGACGTGATTCTCAGTCACATGGTGCCCGGGAAGAAGTGGATCATCAAGCCGAATGCCGGTAGTTTTGGCGACAAGGTTTTTGGAATCTCGCCTGAAGATGAGAATGCTCGATCAATCATCGAAACAGTTTGTCGAGACGGCTATGCGTTACTTCAAAAGAGAGTCGACACTAAAGACGAGAAACGGGTCTTAGTGAGCGCAGGCAAAGTAATCGGCTGCTATGGCAAACAAGGTA
>MPMU01000101.1 GCA_002238665.1 Gammaproteobacteria bacterium bin55 | reverse complement strand
ACAGATACGTTTCTCGATTACTTCAATCTTCAATCTATTGAAGAGTTACCACCACTGAGTGAAATCGAAGGGCTTACCGATATCGACGAACTTCAGTTCAAGACTGATAAACAGCCTGAACACCCACCTGAACGTCAGCCGGAACAACCCGATTCACTTGAATTGGAAATGCTCGAACCCGGCGAGCAAACCTCTTGAACGGGCGTACTCTCAGCGTTCCGTCAATCATCGCCAATTGCTAGAAGACAACCTATGCCCACGCAAATAAATATACCTGTAGATCCGACCTCTGTAAAGCTACAGAAGGCTTTGGCGATGGAAGGGTTGGGGTCCAGACGCACGATGGAGACGTGGATTAGAGAGGGTGTCGTTGAAGTCAACGGACAGGTAGCCGAAATTGGCATGCGTGTGCAGGCACAGGACAGCATTAGCGTTCGTGGTAAAACACTAAAGCGAACTGGGAAAGTTCGTCCTCGAATCTGCATGATGAATAAACTCACAGGCTGGGAAGTGTCAGTCAAACCATCGACCAATGCTCGAAGTGCTTTTGATTTTCTACCGTCTTTAACTAATGGTCGATGGCTGAATGTTGGTCGACTAGATATCAACACCAGCGGCTTAATTCTGTTTACCAATGACGGTAATATCGCTAATCTACTTATGCATCCCTCAACAGGAATCGATCGAGAATATGCAGTCAGAATTAATCGAGAGTTATCAGAGTCAGTCCTTGAGCGGCTATTGAAGGGCGTTGCTATTGAAGGCAAACACATGCGTTTTAGCGATATTCAGTACTACGACGGTAGCGAAAATAATCACTGGTACCATGTGGTGCTCTTAGAGGGTCGCAATCGAGAAGTTCGACGACTCTTTGAAAGTCAAGGGGTATTGGTTTCTCGATTGAAGCGAGTGAGATTCGGACCGGTGATCTTACCTAGTTGGCTCCAACGCGGCAAGACCATGGAACTGAACCCAGCAGATGTCAATTCTCTCTGCAAGCTAATCGGGGTCGATAATCCTCGTCCGCAAAATCGAAAAGAGAAAGAAAAAGGCAACACTCGGGAGGAGACTCGTTCAGTGCTAATTCCCTACCCAAATCTTGAGCCAAGCTAACCAGGTTGCCAGCTCGAGGGATTGAATTTCTCTCCCCCCACTCCGATCGACTCATCGCTCATCAAATAGACATAGAGTGGCATGTGATCCTCTGGCGTAGGTAACGACATCGGGTCTTCTGCCGGAAATGCCGATGCCCTCATTGAAGTCCTAGTACCGCCTGGATTGAGAGAGTTAACCCTTATCCCTGTTGTGTCCGCTAGCTCGTCGGCGAGGACTTCGGTCATGCCTTCGGTTGCAAACTTCGAGACCGCATATGCACCCCAATAGGCTCGACCCTTCAGGCCAACACCGGAGGAAGTAAACACAATTGAGGCGTAAGTAGGTTTCTTGAGTAGAGGTAAGAGGGCTTTGGTGAGTAGAAATGGTGCTGTTACGTTCACTTGCATGACATCTAACCAAGCATCAGTAGGATACGTTTCGATCGGAACTTTTGGTCCTAAGACCGAGGCGTTGTGGAGCAATCCGTCAATTCTCTCGAATTGGTCCTCGAATCTTGCCCGAAACTCGTTGGCAGTTGTATCGTCAAGGTTTTTCAGATCGAAGGGAACGATCGTCGGATCAGTCTGGGTGGTTCGCCTAATCTCATCGTTTACGCGCTCAAGTTTTGATCGAGTGCGGCCAACCAACACGACATCTGCGCCTTCCTTTGCGTAAGTGAGTGATGCTGCCTTACCGATGCCGTCACCCGCACCGGTAACAACAATGATCTTGTGGTGGAGTTTTCCCATACAGGTCAGTTTATTTGGCAGGTTTTTCTAGGTACATAAGGTAGTTCACATCGACCGAATCACAAAACGATGCGTGTCGAGAGAAAGGGTTGTAACGATAGCCCTGCACATTCTTCACAAGCAAACCTGCATCTCTTGAAGCTTGTGCCAACTCAGATGGCTTGATAAATCGTTCGTACTCATGCGTCCCTTTTGGAAGTACATCCAAGAGGTATTCACCTGCAACCACCATGGTTATATATGCAATAGGGTGTCGATTGATCGTTGAGAAGAATAACCTTGTGCCAGGTTTGGCTAAGTCTGCCAGTGCTTGAACTGTAATCCGAAAATCTGGTACATGCTCAAGCATCTCGAATGAAAATACTCCATCAAAATACTCACGGTGGGTTTCTACATACTCTTCTGCCGTACTGACTTCATAGGCCAGCTGATCGTTGATTTCCTGTTCCAAAGCGTGGATTTTTGCTACGGTCAGAGGACCGACTGCGGGATCTATTCCTATCGTCTGCGCGCCTTTTTCACAAAGTGTTTCTGTAAATATTCCTCCACCGCAACCAACTTCAATCGCCTGAATACCATCTAGATCAAGTCGGTCCTGCACGTACTGTAACCGTAGCGGATTGATGTCGTGTAGAGGTTTGAATTCTCCCTCCGCATCCCACCAACGATGGGCTAACTTCTCAAATTTCTCGACTTCGCTGGGATCAATATTCACGGTGAGGCAGGTTCGACAACAATTACCTGAGGTTGAGCAATTCTAAGTATGTAGCGGAGGAGTGCGAGGTTGATCTCCACGTACGGATGAGCTGAGAGAATATCAAACGAAATTCGATGCACAAGTAAATGAGTGGTGTCATGCCGATTAGGAATTAAGTTATTGAAAATACATAATTTATTTACATGAACTGGTGAATCATGAACTTACCCAAAATGGTTTTCTTATTTTGTTAGCAGTCAACAATTTAGACTGCGAAATTGACGGAAATTTATCTAAAATACAATCCTTCAGATACGAAGTTCAAGGCTTAGATAAAACAACTTGATTCCAGGCGAAAATACACCTGATAGCCCTGAGACACGTACCCCAGCGATAGACGAGGAAGAGCAGCAACAGAACTCCTCTGAAGAGGAAGTAGATCTGATTGAGGATTCTGACTTGCCAGAGTCGGATGATGCCGATCAGGACCCACCGATAGGGGGTCTTCCTCCCGGCGATGAACCACCAGGCCCACCTTCATCAGGTGGTGATCGGGAGTTCATCAATATCGAAGACGAAGTTCATAACTCTTATCTGGGTTATGCAATGAGCGTCATCATCGGTCGAGCCCTTCCTGAAGTTAGGGATGGCTTGAAGCCGGCGCACCGGCGATCGCTTTGGGGTATGCACAACATGGGCAATACTCCAGACCGTCCTCATGTGAAAGCAGCTAGGGTTTCGGGCGAGGTTATGGGTAAGTTCCATCCTCACGGCGACCAGAGCATTTACGAAACCATCGTAAGAATGGCGCAGGACTTTAATATGCGCTACCCTCTGGTCGATGGTCACGGTAACTTTGGTTCAATCGACGGCGATACACCTGCGGCACCGCGGTACACCGAGTCAAGAATGTCTCGATTCGCACAGGAGTTGCTCCGAGACATCAACGAAGAAACCGTTGATTTTGTACCGAACTACGACGAAACCGAGCAAATGCCCGTGGTACTGCCCACGCGGGTTCCCAATCTGTTGCTCAACGGCTCGTACGGAATTGCCGTGGCGATGGCCACGAATATGCCACCACATAATCTTGGAGAAGTCCTAGACGCATGCATCCTGCTAGTTGACAATCCTGCGGCAACCGTTCTAGACCTGATGGAGCACATCAAGGGTCCAGATTTTCCGACCGGCGCAATCATTAACGGCCGAGCGGGAATCAGAAGTGCTTATCTGACCGGTCGCGGTAGGATCGTGATGAGGTCCCAAGCTCGGATAGAGACTGACAAAAGTGGTCGGGAAACAATCATTGTTTCGGAGATTCCATACCAAGTCAACAAGGCCAGGTTGATTAAAGGCATCGCAGAACTATCCAAGGCTCGTGAAGTAGAAGGTATTTCTGAACTTCGTGATGAATCCGACAAAGACGGAATTCGTATAGTCATGGAAATCAAACGCGGTGACAGTGGTGAATATGTTCTAAACCAGCTGTTCGCGCGTTCGAAACTCCAGACAGCTCTGAGCTATAACTCAGTTGCACTGGTACGTGGTGAACCGAAGACTCTTGATCTCAAAGAGATTCTTGAAGAGTTTCTAATGCACCGCCGCGAGGTGATCTCTCGACGGACAACCTATCGACTGCGACGAGCACGAGAACGCGGACACATCGTTGAAGGAAATGCAGTAGCACTCGCCAACATCGACGAGATCGTAATGCTGATTCGTAACAGTTCGGACAGACAGGCCGCTGAAGCTGCACTCCTTGGTAGAGATGTTGAAAATTTCAACGGTTGGTCTGCACCCTCGATTGAAGCACTCTTGGTAGCCGCGGATCGAGATTTGCTGCGACCGGATGATCTAGAGCCAGATTATGGATTCAGGGACGTAACAATTTCCGTTGACGGAACTGAGGTGCAGGCACAGAGGTACTTTCTGTCACCTACACAGGCAGAAGCGATACTCGATATGCGATTACACCGCCTGACCGGTTTACGGCAACAGGAACTGATCAGCGAGTACGAGGAAATACTCAAAAACATTAGAGATTTAATCGATATTTTGGCATCGGACCAACGAGTCAGCGACATCATAAAAGAAGAGCTTGAAGAGATTCGCGGGAAGTACTCAGACGATCGGCGCACAGAAATAATCGCGGCTCAAGATGATTTAAGCGAGCGGGACATTATTCAGCCACGAGAGGTGGTAGTTACCATATCCCATGTGGGTTATGCCAAACGTCAGGATGTTGAAGAGTATCGAACTCAGAACCGGGGAGGACATGGTCGTCGCGGTTCTGGTGTGAAAGAGAGCGACTATATCGATCAGGTATTTATCACCAATACGCACGATACGCTGATGTGTTTCACCGATTTAGGCCGGATTTACTGGTTGGACGCATTCAGGATTCCGGAAAGTGCCCACGGTACGCTTGGCAAACCCATCGTGAACTTGATCAATCTCCAGCCCGATGAACGCATCTCGTACTATTTACCGCTATCCCAAGTCAAGGACTTTGAGGGTCAGTACCTATTCTTCGCTACAGAACGAGGCGTGATTAAGCGCACTCAACTCAGTGCATTCAAGCATCAGCGAAAGATTGGGCTGAACGCAATTAATCTCGATGAAGGTGATCGATTGATCGGCGTGGAAGTCACGGATGGCACCAAGGACATCATGCTGATTCAAAGTAGCGGATTGGCGATACGGTTCAAGGAATCGGATCTTCGTGTGACTGGTCGAACCGCACGTGGAGTCCGTGGTATGAGACTTCGCGGTGAGTCGAAAGTGCTCGCACTGATCATAGCTGATGACAGTGCGCAGTTACTGCTCGCGACTGAAAAAGGTATCGGCAAACGCACGAATGTGTCAAACTTCCCGGTCAGGAATCGAGGTAACCTCGGGGTTCGATGCATTATTCTGACTGAGAAATCAGGTAGCCTCGTTAGTGCGCTACAGGTCCATGAAAGTGACGATGTAATGGTCATCACAGACGACGGCATGTTAATCAGAGCTCGTGTCAATGATGTCTCCGTCACTGGCCGAAGTTCACAAGGTGTCAAGCTCATGAATGTTCAGGATGATCGTTCAGTAGTTGCTGTCACTCGTATCGCTGATGCAAACGGCGAGGAAGGTGACGACGAGGAAGAAAGCACCAACACTGACGAAGAACCTTCGTAACCCAGATTTCGATTAAGTACCTTTCTCTGCGTAAATCTTTCTGTGTGAGTTTGTCTCTTGCTTAGGAATCTCCGTACCTGGAACACCTCCCGGTAATAGTCATGAACAAAAATGCTCTTTCAGAACTGCGAAAGAAGATTGATGAGGTCGATTCCAAACTACTTGCACTCCTAAACGAACGTGCTCAGCACGCAGTTCAAGCGGCTGTGATAAAACAAACTGAGCAGAGTGGAGACACCCAGCTTAATTACCGACCTGAACGAGAAACTCGATTACTCAGAAATCTGCTAGCCAAAAACCAGGGACCTTTAGCGGATGAGCACGTTGAGCACCTATTTCGGCAAGTAATTTCTTGTTGCAGGTCTCTCGAAGATCCATTGACAATTGCTTATCTAGGCCCTAAAGGAACCTACACCGAAGCTGCGACTCAAAAGCAGTTTGGTCACTTTGCTGCCACCCATCCACTGCCGTCGATCGCTGACGTTTTCAGAGAGGTTGCGGTTCAAAACTGTCAGTATGGAGTGGTGCCTGTAGAGAACAGCACCGAAGGTATGGTCAACCTTACGCTGGATTGTTTTATGGAATCGGATTTGCGGATATGTGGCGAGGTTTCTCTGCCCATTCATCATTCATTGATGGTTCCCAGGTCCCTCGCTGAGGAAGACATCGGAGTGATTTACTCTCACGAACAATCACTTGCTCAATGTAGACAGTGGCTAGACTCTCATCTACCGGAGGTAGATCTTGTCGCAGTACACAGTAACGCGGAAGCGGCGAGACTGGCAAGTAGTCAAGAACGCGCAGCAGCAATCGCGAGCGAGCACGCCGCCGATTTATATGGACTGAGAGTACTTCATTCATCCATCGAGGATCAGTCAGACAACACCACTAGATTCCTAGTGATTGGCAAGCAACGGACTGAGGCAAGTGGGAAGGACAAGACGACTCTCCTTGTCGCCACACAGAATATTCCCGGTGCGCTGTTCAAGGTGCTGTCTCCGTTTCAGGAAAATGAGATTAGTCTCTCTCGAATCGAATCAAGACCATCAAAATTAAGTGCTTGGACTTACGTATTCTTCATCGACTTTGACGGGCACGAGTCAGACCCGGGGATCGTTGACGTACTTGAGGAAGTGAGGAAAGTAGCAGTTTTGGTGCGCGTTCTCGGATCCTATCCAAAGTCAACCTCATAATGTCTCTCACCAATGTGAATCCGAGACTACGTGACCTAGCTCCTTACGTACCCGGTAAGCCGCTACCACAACTTGAGCGTGAACTTGGTATTACAGATTCAGTCAAGTTAGCAAGTAACGAAAATCCTCGAGGACCGAGCGACAAGGTTCGTGCTTGCCTGCAACAAGCCGCTGAGGATATGAATCGTTATCCAGACCCAAGCGGCTTTGAATTAAAAAAAGCACTGTCTGGATTTCTCAATGTAGACGAGAACCAAATCACACTTGGAAATGGTTCAAATGATGTCTTGGAGCTGATTGCTCGCGTTGCAATGGAACCAGGTCAGGAAGCAATCGTTGACGAGCGCTGTTTTGTTGTTTACCCGTTAGCTATCTCCGCTGCCTACGGCGTGCAGGTTACGGTTTCATCAAAGGAATGGGGACACGATCTGACCGCGATGTTGGATGCAGTGACAGAAAAGACACGTCTTATCTATATTGCCAACCCTAACAATCCCACCGGGACCTGGATTACTGAAAGTGAAATGGTTGCTTTTCTGGATGCTCTCCCTCCAAGTGTTTGGGTCGTGCTCGACGAAGCCTATTTCGAGTATGCAGCAGGACGGTTTGAGTATCCTGACGGGCTTGAACTCACACGAAAGTATCCGAACTTAATCGTTACCAGAACGTTTTCCAAGGCCTATGGGTTAGCTGCACTCCGAATTGGATACTCTATTTCTAATCCTGAATTTGCAGACTTTCTGAACCGTATTCGACAGCCATTCAATGCCAATTCAGTCGCTCTGCTGGCAGCAGAAACAGCACTGGCAGACCAGGACTATATCCGGGAAAGCATCCAGCTGAATGAAACTGGCATGGAATTTCTAAGTGACCGATTCAACACCTTGGGTCTACCTTTCATTCCATCATTGGGGAATTTCATATCCGTAGAGACCGGACCCAATACCGCACAGTTGTATGAGAAATTACTACGCAAAGGTGTCATAGTAAGACCAATCGCGAATTATCTGATGCCGAATCACTTACGCGTGACCGTTGGGACGGAAGAAGAAAACTCAAGGTTTATCCAAGCTCTGACGGAATCCTTGTGAGGACACTTGGAATCGTAGGCACCGGTCTCATCGGGGGATCGGTAGCATTAGCCTGCCGAGAACGCGGGATATTCGACGAATTTGCTGGTCTCGACAAGGATTGCAGCAAATTGGAAATCGCCATTCAACTGGGCGTCTGCGATAGACCATTGACTTCAGGTGAAAATCTGGATGCGATTTGTGTTTCCGTACCTACCGGTAGCATAGCAAGTACCATAGAGTCTCTATCCACACAGTTTTCAGCCGACGTACCGATTTTTGACGTCGGTAGCGTCAAAGGGTCAATCCTCAAGGAATTGCATGAAGTACCTGAGAATTTTGTTCCAAGCCACCCAATCGCTGGGTCGGAGAAAAGTGGTGCACACGAGGCTCGTGCGGATCTTTTTAACGATTCAGTATGTGTGATCACTCCGAGTTCCGGCACGAATTCACGTTGTGTAGACAGGGTTAAGAAAATCTGGGAGGGTATCGGTGCGCGGGTCATTGAACTGTCGCCGGAAACTCACGATGTTTCTTTGGGTCTTACCTCCCACCTTCCACATCTACTAAGTTATGCGATAGTAGAGATGCTATCTGAAGAGAACGAAATAGCACACGGCTTAGTCGGTACTGGATTTAAAGATTTCTCACGAATTGCTGAAGGAGACGCAAGAGTTTGGTCTGACATCCTAAGTGCGAATGCCGGCGTCCTTGCTGAACAGACCGATCAGCTCATCGAAAAGTTGCTAGAGATTGTGAGACTTGCGCAGACCGATAAACGAGCATTGAGCAAACGAATTGATCTAGTACGATCATTCAGGCAGTCTTTATATGACTAATGATGTACCGGTCATTGCCATTGATGGTCCAGCCGCATCTGGAAAGGGAACGATTGCGATTGCATTAGCTGAAGATTTAGGTTGGCATAGACTGGATAGCGGGCTCCTGTATCGAACGGTTGCATACGTAATCGATCAATGGAACTTGGATTATTCAGACCCAGAGACGATCCAAGACCACATCCGAAATTTTCTGTCTTTTTCGGTAGGGGAGAATCCGCCTAACGCAGACTCTCATAAACAGATTGAATTTCCAAAGGTTTCTGTACATGTTCAGATACAAAGACTCACAGGAAGCAAGGTTTGGTATAACGCACAGGAGATCACGCCAGTACTGAGATCAGAGCACATTTCTCGACTTTCAAGTTATGCAGCACGAATACCGACTCTAAGAAATGAACTTATTCCTATTCAGAGAGAACTGAGGCAACCACCTGGCCTCGTGGCAGAAGGAAGGGATATGGGTACCGTGTTATTTCCGACCGCGGACCTCAAGATCTTTCTGACGGCTGACGTCGCAGTCAGAGCACAGCGTCGATTCGACCAATACGCAAAAGATCGAAAGCAGACTTATGAAGAAATACTCGAAGACTTAAGAGAGAGAGATAGGCAAGACATGCACCGAGGTATAGCTCCTCTCAAGAAGGCGGAAGATGCTATTGAAATCGACTGTACGTATCTTTCGGTGAAGTGTGTAGTTGAGAAGGTCCTTCAAGCGGTACCGGCAGCTCTCAAAGTAGCTTGATTCATCTAACAATCCAAAAAAAGTGGCAATAGGGCACAAGAACACGACTTCTATGCAACCTGCAAAGTTCGATTGTTACAACATTTCCAGCTCGAAAATCAATGGATTAAGTAAAATTCGCACCGCAATTTACCTCAAATTTTGAACTTAAACCAACCTACGACTTGGCGTAGCTTCTCAAACCAAGTATCCCTAGACTGTTCTGATTCCAAATTCAATCAGCTAGGACTCTTTTATTCAACAAACTCTTACCACGGAAATTAACACACAGCCTATGACCGAATCGTTCGCGCAAATGTTCGAAGAGAACTATCAAACTTTGGAGATGGTGCCAGGATCAATCATCACCGGTACAGTCGTTGACATCGATAACGATGATGTCACCATCAATGTAGGACTCAAGTCAGAAGGGGTAGTTCCTAAGACTCAATTCCTCAATCCTGACGGCACATTCACGCTATCTATTGGTGATGATGTCAAAGTTGCAATGGAAATTGTGGACGACGGTAACGGCGAAACTCGCGTCTCACGAGAGAAAGCGAAGCGGAAAGAAACGTGGGATAAGCTGGAAGCCGCACATACCGATCAAGAAATCGTAACAGGCATGATCAGTGGTAAGGTCAAGGGTGGATTTACTGTAGATGTAGATGACATCCGAGCGTTCCTTCCTGGATCTTTGGTAGATATCAGACCTACTCGAGACATTTCAAATCTTGAGGGACAAGAGCTTGAGTTTCAGGTCATTAAGTTGGACCAGTCTCGCAACAATGTGGTGCTTTCCCGTCGAGCAGTACTGGAAAGTGAATTTAGCGAAGAAAAAGAGCAACTGATTCGTGAATTGGCTGAAGGTCAGGTCAAGCAAGGTTATGTCAAGAACCTGACGGACTACGGTGCGTTTGTCGATTTAGGTGGTGTTGACGGTCTGCTACACGTTACCGACATGGCTTGGAAACGGATTAGACATCCCAGTGAGAAAGTTGAAGTTGGAGACGAAGTCACCGTTAAGGTGCTGGCCTTTGATCCAGAAACACTACGTGTTTCCTTGGGTCTCAAACAACTAGAAGCGGACCCATGGATTGACATCACCGATCGCTATCCACCTCAGACGCGAGTCGAGGCTTCCGTCACAAATATCACAGACTATGGTTGTTTTGCAGAAATTGAGCCTGGTATTGAAGGTCTCGTTCATGTATCTGAAATGGATTGGGTACAACGAAATGTGATCCCGTCAAAAGTGGTGACTTTAGGTGAAAAAATCGAAGTCATGATCCTCGACATCGATGAAGCAAAAAGACGCATTTCACTTGGCATTAAACAGTGCAAAGAGAATCCTTGGTTCGCATTTAGTCGCAACCATCTTGAAGGTGATCGAGTTCGAGGCACGGTCAAGGCAGTTATGGACTTTGGTGTGTTTATCTCCTTAGAAGGCAATGTTGACGGTTTAGTACATTTGCCTGATCTACATTGGAGTGAAGATCCTAACGTTTCAGTGAAAAGATATTCCAAGGGACAGGAAGTAGAAGCAGTTATCCTGCAAATTGATGCAGAGAAAGAACGGATTGGTCTGGGCATCAAGCAACTTGATGGGGATCCTCTCGCAGATTACTTAGCAGAGCACCGACGTGACAGTGTAGTCACTGGAGAGGTGATTGCAGCCGAGCAGAACTTCGCGATCGTGAAACTTGCTGAGGATGTAGATGGTACTCTTAGAATCGGTGAAGTGAGTAACGAGCGAATTGAAGATGTCCGCCACATTCTAAAGATTGGCGATAAGGTTGAGGCCAAAATCGTTAATGTTGATGGACGTACAAGAGCTATTTCGTTGTCAATTCGAGCGAAGGAACAACAGGCAGAGAAAGAAGCTCATCTCGAATATCAACGTCGTACCGAAGAAGCTTCTGCAGGAGCGGTTACGTTAGGTGATTTGGTTAAGAGTCAACTTGAGAAATCCTCTCGTGAAGAAGAGGAAGCAGGGACCTAGTTCGCCTAAAACCTTGTCTAACAAAGAACTGATTGCATGTGCCCCCCATCTAAGTGAATGACTAAGTCCGAGTTAAAGAAAAAGCTACTGGAGCAGTTTTCTGGCTTTTCGGAAAAAGACATCGACGATGTCGTTGAACTCATTATTGAAGAGATTCGACAAGGTATCTTTGACAAAGATGGCATGGAAGTTAGGGGGTTTGGATCGTTATTCGTGCAAAAATATGGAGGACGGACCGTTCGAAACCCGCGTACAGGAGAGCAGATTTTTAAGAGCTCTTCTCATCGTCTTCACTTCAGAGCAGGGAAAATACTCAACCGTAGAATCAACGCTACGGAAGATACCTCTGATTGAACTTGATTTCAGATTTTGATGATTGATCATCTTCGCATAGACTAACATAGTGTGTTTACACACTTCACAGGTCGCCGCTGATCACTTGCAAAAGCCTGACCTGTCTCGAGTAATCCAGTTTATGATTAGTGGAGCGGCATGAGATTGAACTTGCTTTGCTTGGCGAAGGCTACAGCGCAAGGATTAGACTGATGGCTAAAATTGAACAGTACATGAGCTAGACGCAATTAAATGGTACGTTCTCACGTCATCTATGTCAGGTACTGAAAGAGCATACCCGATGATTTTTTACTAAACTCAATAATGCGTTACATGAGAAGGTATCAACGATTCTCACCACCAATTGAGCGATTGAGTTATGGGATTTGTTTTTGGAGACGATGTGATAGTGGTCACCATGCTTGATCGGGTCCAGCATTGAGGTCATGTCCTCAAGTTTCGCAATGCCTGTGCCGAATGCTTCAATGCGGAGAGTTGCGAGGGATCAATCAAGGTGTCACGGACGTTCTCTGATCAACCCACACTACGGCGAAAAAGTCTTCAGACGCTATGCTCCTTTCGGTATCTCCGCCGATACATGAATGATGCAGTCATCCGCGGAACTAACTTTAGAAACTGGGAAACTGGGTTACCTTAAAAAGTAGGAGTTTTAAATTGAAAGAAAATGATATTTTATATGAGGATCATAAACTTTGCAAAGTATTCTTCCGGTTAGGTATAACCCCCCCCCTTCGAAATTTAATCCATAGAGTACCGCGCGCATGTGCCACGGCGAGGGTGCCTCAGCGCCCACTTCTCTCTCTTTTTCCCGCCTTCGCGTTGCTGCTCGGCGCGCTGTCGCTGTTCCACACCGCGCCGGCCGCGGCGCAGGACCTGACCGTGCCGACGAACATCCAGCTCGCGGCCGGGGATGCCTCGCTGACGCTGACCTGGGACGCGACGAGCTATACGATCAATGGCGGAACGGTCCGCTGGCGGGTCAAGGACACCGACCCCAACACGGCCGGCAACCAGGCCGGTTCCTGGGCCCCCGTAGCCCAAGGCGGCACGATGTTGGCGGCGGACCGGAACAACCGGAATGTCCGGATGCCGTACCGGAATTGCACCACCACTACAGGAATCTTTTGCGTGCCGCTCACCAACGGCGTGACGTACGAGGTTGAGTTTAGCCTGCAAGTCAGCAGCCAGACCACCGGCTGGGTGTCGGCCGGCGAAGGCACCCCCATGGCGCCCCCGGCCCCCGCGGTCCCCGACGCCCCGACGGGCCTGAGCGTGAGGGAGAACGACACGCAGCTAGACCTGAGTTGGACGGTACCGACGGGGACGGTGACAGGCTACGACGTGCACTACACTTCGGCGCTCGCCACCGGCAGCAGCCCG
>MPMU01000100.1 GCA_002238665.1 Gammaproteobacteria bacterium bin55 | reverse complement strand
TCGAATACCTACGTTATTTAATCGACCTCGCTCGATGAATTCGACTTGATTTCCATCCAGATCATAGACTGCCAATCCTCGACGTTTATCAGTACCGAGAACTAAACTGGCTGAAGAATCGGCCGCATTGATCCAGATCGCTGGATCATCTGCGGCATCATCGGAACTCTCTACGGGGTCAGTCTCGGCAGTAGCGTAAATCTCGACTGGCTCACCCCGATTTTCGCCTGTAGCTAGCAAAAAAGAAGCAGACAAAACAAGTGAGACACATCCCAGTCTCAAAAGTAATCTGGCGATCAAAGCTGATACCGTAATCCGAACATGGTGGTTAGACCGTATTCATCGTATTGAGATAGACGGCTTTTATTACCAAAGTAGTAGTACTCAGGACGATTGTTCAAATTGAGTAACGCCATCCGCAACTGTAGCTCATCGTTTACTTTGTAACGAGCAGTGAGGTCTAATTGCCTGTGTGCGCTCGTATAGCGATCGTTTAACGAATCGTCTCCCAGTTCATCTAGATATTCGCTACGGTAGTTGGATGCTAAACGGATATCCCAAGGTCCCTTATCGTAACCAACCACGAGATTCAAAGTGTTTCGAGCTTGCTTGAAAAATGGAATGGAACGATGTCCAGCCACGGCATCCTCAGGAAGCTCGGTCTCACCATCCGCAAGCGTATAGTTGGTCACAAATATCAACCCATTATCAAATGCGGTCTGGAAAGAAATCTCAAAGCCAAGAACCGTACTATCGTCGGCATTGGTATAGGTGCTGGCTCGATCCCACGTATTGCCTCGAAGAGTGATATCTTGAGTCTCGACCTCAACAATAGCATCCGCAATCGCTTTATAAAACAGGCCCACGGTCAGGTACGTATCACTGCCAAGATAATGTTCGTGACTGATGTCTAAATTCCAGGCAACAGTCGGATTTAGTTCGGGATTTCCTCCTTCGATCTCATTGTCGTCTACGTCTACGATAGCACCTGCACGTGACTGATTGAAGTCGGGGCGGACCAGCGACCGAAAAATGCCTACTCTTGCAATCCTTCGTTCTGACAGTTGGTATTTGAGATTGACAGATGGAGCCAGGAAACCATGATCGCGACTAATCGAAGTGAAACCCGTAAACTCGTCGCCATCAAAGTTTTTTCCTCGGTAGGTTGCATTTGTGTTTTCGTAACGCAGTCCGTATACCCAGTGAGCGTTTTCAAGCTGGGTGGTTGCCATCAGATAGCCAGAACGAATGTTCTCGTCCGTAGTCCAGTCGGCAGGTACGGATTCCTCTTCTTCGTCACCGCTGAATTCAAACTTTGGTCCCGCAGATCGGCAGGATGTGCCATCACTCAGATATGTCAGACCAGATCCTATCTGTGACAGGTATGACCTTACATTCGCGCTACTAGGTGCAGGACCATGCACGGTATTGAGATAGGGAGAGATGTCTCTAAGACCGGTTTCTGTCAGCAGGATATCGTCCAACGGCTCATACCCACAGTAGTTGGCGTCGTGTTGCTTCTTTCTTTGTCGTAGTTTCAATCCATATTGCAATTTTGTGCTGGAATTGAGACCAAGTGTCATATCGATCTTTGCTCCAACGTCACTGTCAGTGGTTAGCGATGGCTCATGTTCAAATACTTTCAGAGGGAAATTAGATGGATCGGTGAACTCATCTGAGTAGGTGAGCATTGGCACTTTCGGATTGCTGTTGTCGTACAGAATAGGTTCTTTGACTTTGCCGCTTCGATAGATCGTTGCGTATTTATCGGTGTCGTCTTGTTCAGAATCAGAAGAGAATAGCTCGATCGTAAGGTCGTTGCCGTTCGAGAGTGGCCAGTTCATACCGATTTGGAATGCACTGATCTTCCTTTGTTCAGGCCGCCAACGCGCCTCGGTGTCGATTTTGCTGTCTGCATAAGAAAAGACAGAACCATTTACAATGGGTTCGTTATCTTCCAAGCCGTCGCGGGTTTCCCATTTACCGCGATATTCGGTGTCTTGGTATGAATTGTGGAAACTACGGACATAGGCATGAATACCGTTGGCGCTCTCAAAATCAAGGTTTGCGACAATTCCGGATCGTTCTCTCTCGAGATCGTAGAAACGTAATTCGTAGTCGTCATTCGGTGCACTATCTGACCAGCCACCGTTTTCGTTATTGTGAGCAACAATATGTCGGGATTGATCGCTTAGTACGATTGCGACGCCTAGTTCCCCACCTACGAACGGCATTCGATCAGTGTAGGTAGCGGATAGTTTTGGATTTCGAGTATCTTCGCTCAGTTCATTCCAGGAAGATTCACCCTTGACTCGAAAATAACGATCATCGTACTTGAATGCCGATAGAGTCTCAAGATCGATTGATCCTCCAATCGTGTCTGCGTCCAAATCTGGTGTGAGAGTCTTGTACACAGTCATCGACTCTAGCATGTCTGTAGGCACCCCATCCAGCATAATCCCTCGCCTGTCTTCAGGAGAGGTTGAGCTGACTCCATTGATAGTCATCGCGTTTAAATCGGCGTTCATTCCGCGTACAGTCACGTACCGACCTTCACCTTGGTCGTTTTCGACCATGACTCCGGCGACTCGCCTCAGAGATTCCGCCACGTTGATATCCGAGAAATTACCCAGTGCGTCAGAGTCGACAACACTGATAAGTTTGTCTGCATCGCGTTGTTTGAGCATAGCGCTGTGTAGTGCAGCCCGTGATCCAACAACTCGGACTTCTTCAATTGCCTCTGAATCTGCTGACTCGGCGGGTGATTCCTGAGCTACTGTTTGGATTGCTCCATAGGCTATTGCAACTATCCAAATCCAAGGTATGAGTTTTCGCACTAGAGTGACTCCTCTGTAAACTGACTTCGGTCAGAGATTTGGGTGTGAATGCTACGGACAAATAGTTACAGAATTGTTTAGCCTTTTTTTCTAATGATTCCCAGTAATCGCGAACAGCTTTTAGACACTGGAAACCACGTTTAACTTAATGGTTGAAACAAATGCGATGATTCAATCTGCGGTGCTGTGGCATTAGGGCCTCGCGTCTATCAGGTGATCAGCCCACTCGGATAATTAGATACTATTTTCAGGCGAGAGTCTCTGTGAAAAATCCAGATTGTCGCTGGTGACGAACATCTCCATCAAGTAAGACATCAATCGAAGAAGAGAGGTTGTGTTTAGTGCGACTTGCTTGACGAACAACTAGTAGGTCTGTACCTAATGAAACTGCTCTGCATTATGTACCAAAAAAAGGGGTTCAAGCGAACCCCTCAAAGTAAATTGGAGTTTTACTGAGCTAGAGTACTACTAGCCTTGTCCCCACTCGTAGGAAACGTCAAAGAAGATCACTCGCCCTCGAAGATCAACCCGTTGTGCGTCGTAGGGATGTCCTCGAGCCGTCAGTGCAAATGGGAATGACTTATTCAGTAGATTTCTTGCACCACCTTTGACTGTAATACCATTTCCGAACCTATAGCTTGCACTGCCGTCTATAGTTGTGTGGGCCGAAACGGTCGTGAGTGGTATCGCCGATTTTGTAAAACTATCTTTGAATGCATTGTTGACATACTCTGGTGTGTGATTCAGTGCGAATGACAATGTGAAATCGTCTCGGATTATGTCTAAGTAACCATTCACCTTGTATTTGTCTATACCGTTTAACTCCTCTAGAAAACGAGCCTTAATTGCTCCTTCTGTGGCTTGGTCATACATGTCAATGACGTAGTTTGTGACTATCCTAGGGTTGATGAGACCCCAATCAGTGGACATCGCATATCCTACATCCAATGAGATAGTTTGATTTAATCTTCGGCTGACGTTAATCGATTGACTAATCGATCGAATTAATGTCCCATCAGCAGCTCTCTCGAAGAACTGAGGTAAGTAGGCATACTCCTCCAGAGGTAACAACCCTTGTAATTCATTACTCGACGTGATTCGGTCTTGGAAGTCAATCTGTGTGTAGTCGAATTTAAGAGTTAGGCCTTTAAGGTCTGACGGGGTCCAAAGCAAACCAATATTAAAGTTATCAGAAACTTCAGGGTCCAAATCCGGGTTGGGTCCAAAAAAGCCAACTGCACTAGGTACAAAACACGAACAAAGTGGATCATAAGGATTGGGGAATTCCCTAGCGTATGTTCCGAATAAATCAGTTGCCGTTGGAGCGCGGAAACTCTCACTGAACGAAACACGTGTATTGAAATCCGGGCTTAACTCCCAGTAGAAACCTAATCGCTTTGTAACGGCTTCGTATTTTGTGTTGATGATTATGGGATCATCGGCATCGTCGCTACCGTTTGCTCCCTCCGTGCTATAAGAATCAAATCTCGAACTTAGGAAAATCAGAAAGTCATCAACAAGAGGTATATCCGAGGACGGATCCACCACAGGTATCCGAAGTTCGGCAAATATCGCAGTAAGTTCTCTCTTGGGCCTTGCTACTCCACTTGGGTAGAAACTTGACTGTGTGGATCTTGACTCTTCTCGAATTTCCCCTCCTGCTACGAGATCAAGGGTATCACCATTCAATTCCATGATCGAACCACGCACGAATCCTTCATATGTAAGCAGAAGTGTGCCTTCGTTTGCTTGCGAGATTGGTACAACCATTTCTGCTATGGTAGGATTTTGTCCCGTACCATTACCGAATAGATTAACAGCTACATTTGGGTCCGAACTTGAGAGTAACTCATCAATTCGTGTAGCAAGTGCGTCTCTAGGGTAATCTCTAGCGATTTGTGTCCCGAACATCCACTGAATGGATTCCTGAGTTGATTCTGATCGAGTTATGTCTGCTGATAACTCCCAATTTTCATTTAATTGATACATGCTCCGTAAGATGACTCGATCAAAATTCCGCTCACTTTCTTGGTTTGGAAGTTCGATCATCCCATTTTCAATCTCGTAGCGAGGGTTGTAACTCACCCAAACATCCTGACCGAAATTGTTGAAAGCATTCGATTCGGGTACAACGATACTAAACTGTCCAAATCGGGTGACTTTCCTAGATGTATAGGCGCTATTTAGGGTTATCTCGGAACCGAGCCACAGACTGTCAGTGACCTGATGTTCAATGTTGAACGTAGCTCCTAGATCTTCGGTTGCGCCCGTGCTGTCTCTTTCCAACTTTGTATTCCAGTCACTTTGATTCACTGGACGAAAGTCTTCAGGCAGAGCATTTCGACCATCGTGGTCCGGACCTAGTGTTAGATTTGGTCGTGCCCATCGGGAAAACCCAACGGCCCCAACTCTTAAGTCACCACTGTTATTAAAGTTATAGAGTTGGTCACCCCCAAAATATGGGCTGTAGTCCTTAGTCACCCAACCGGCTTTTTCTGTGTTGACAGGCCAGCTCTCAGTTCTTGTGAGCGTCCCAGAGACACCTCCTCCATCCCATGAAATACCACCACCTGCAAATATGCGGTTACTGTCTGCTTCCGTGTTGCTGTCTTCGAAATGTGCGTTTACTCTAAATCCCTTGTAGTTTTTCTTAGTGATGATGTTGATCACACCGCCAACTGGATCTGAACCGTAGATAGTTGATCCACCGTCCAACATGACCTCAATACTTTCAATAGATCCAGAAGGGATGTCCCTTAGATTAGCGAAGTAACTGGGACTGTTCGGCTCTCCTGCTATCCGCTTTCCGTTTACTAACACTAGGGTGCCGGCAGATCCGAAGCCATTCAGGTTTGCTGTCTGTATGCCAAGAGCCAACGCACCCACGCCTCGATCTACCACCGGATTTATAGAATCAAGGTTGGTAGCACTATTTATCGCAGAAAAATTCTGTGGAATTCTGCGAATGATTTCTTCAGCTGTCGCGAGTCCCCGTGCAGCGATTTCCTCTGCTGAAATCGATTCTACTCTTCGGGAGAGATCGGGGTTAGTTAGCCGCGTGCCAGTGACTGTCAATTCTTCTATAGGTTCTGAACTCTGCTCAAAATCAGCAGTGTCCGCGTTTTCTTGAACCGTTGACTCATCTTCAAGTTCATCGTCTTGTGCTTGATTGAAACCGGCACTGAATACAAGAAGCGTGATTGAACAGAAGACTAGAAATCTCCGATGGATCCCGCGAACTGCTCCATTCGGAGAACAGAACTGTACTTGTAATTTAGTCATATTTACCTTCCCCTCAGTAAGTAAGACAATTGGAAAAAGGTTGCTTGCGTAAATACTGACTTTTCAAGCAAACCGCTATAACGATATAAAGTCTAGTTTAGATTTTGTGAAGTCCTATTCGCATCACCAACGTGTAGCGCTTGACTTCTAAAGATCTATCCCGATTGCTCATTGGTACTTCCTAGATCACGATTGGTAGACAGGGCTACTTTCCTATTAGCTTCTTCCACAAGTTGAATCACGAGGTCAGGATACAAGATCTGAGGTAAGACGGTGGCGTTGGTATCGGTTGACCCAGACGGAAAATACAGGTACATGGGCACACCGACTCTCTCATACAGCTCTAGCCACTTGGTGATGGTCGCATCCTGTTTAGTCCAATCCGCTTCAATGACCTTGATATTGTTTTCCTCAAAATAGCTTGTAACCTCGTCGGTGGAAAGTGCGACTCGTTCGTTCACTTTGCATGTGATACACCAGTCAGCGGTGAAATAGACAAAGGAAGGCTGATTGGCAGCAATATAGCCTTGCAGTTGGGTCTCGTCAAAAGACTCGACGAGTCCGTGGCCATTTTGTTCGGAGGACGCGGCGACCATGTCCCCGGAGTCTTGATAGTTTTCTACTGTAACGACGAGCGCTACCGTCGCTGCCAAACCGACAAATGCCAAACTGTACCAACTCCATTTCAGTTTGCTGATGGCTCCCTGCCCATAACCCCATAACGTAAATGCCAATGCGACCGCTGCAACTAGTGCCATCGCCATTGATGTAGCACCCAATTGGCGACCCACCACCCAAAACAACCAGATCGCAGTTAACAACATTGGATAGGCCATCAGCTGGCGAAATACACTCATCCAATTTCCAGGTCGAGGCAAGATTTTTGCCAGGAATGGAACGTAACATATCAATAGATAGGGTAGTGCCAGTCCTAGCCCTAAAGCCATTAACGTTGTCAGTGCAGAATAAGCTGGTTGAGTAAATGCCCAACCGATGGCAGGTGCCATGAATGGAGTCACACAAGGAGTTGCAACTACCACAGCGAGTAAACCCACGAGAAAGTTCTGCGAATTGTCGGAAGCAGCTGAGATGTTTGCGCCGACACCCATTAACTTCGTGCCAATTTCATAAACGCCTAGTAAGTTAAGGCCGATAGCGACCATTAGCAGTGCCAAGACGACATTGGTAATTGAGGATTGAAGTTGAAATCCCCATCCGACACCCATCCCGGTCGCACGGATCGTTAGGAGTGCCACACCGATAATTAAAAATGCGACTAGGATCCCAGCGGTGTACATTAATCCGCTCATTCGATTCGCTGCCGGTGCACTTTCTGCTCTTTCCACAACATGAATGGCCTTCAGACTCAGTATTGGAAAAACACAAGGCATCAGATTTAAGAGAATACCGCCGACAAACGCGGCCAGTATCGCAGCGATCAGCGTTTGAGGGCTGGTGATGGAAAAGTACCTTGAAATGTCCTGTGCGGCCATTTGACTGACAGGAATTGAGACAAAACTACCATCATCCTTGGTCAGCGAAATTTCTACTGCTTGTTGGTTCTCGGAACGGTCGGTATAAGTCACGATTCCGAATGTCGAATCCACCCTCTCCGCCCATCGATGAGCACTCATGGTGAAAAAGAGACCTTCCGCAAACTGACTTGCTGACTGCTGGTCATATTGAACCAAGTCATGGTGTGCAACAAACAGGTACGGATTCGTAAACGTCTGTGTTTTATCGGCAGGTACGATTCTGAATTCAACTACATCGCCGTTTACGAAATATCTTGCATCCCAGTCTTGTTTCTCTGCGAGTTTTGCGCGCGCCTCATTAAATTGAGATTGCGATCTGGGAGTAGGTTTGTCCGAGGAAATCGGAAGATTGATTGAGAGCTGGGTGCTTTCGGGTACGCAGTATTCGTCATCACAAACAACCCAATTTAAATTCACCACGATGTTGGCAGAGTCCAACATTCCTAGATTGCTAGGTGGCGTAATGGTTGTTTGTAGAAGGATGCTCTCGTCATAGCCGTAGGTGATAAGGGTATCGTAGGGAATGACTGATGGGGGAGGAAAAGCGAAAGGACTAGCTTCCCAGCCATCGCTTGGAAACTTCCATTCCGCCGCAGGTTCTTTACCTGCGTCACCTGGATTAATCCAGTATGCGTGCCATCCAGCGTCAGGGCTCAAATTAATCCCTAATTCAAAAGGATTGGCATTCGACTCGATGTGTGAATATTCCGAGATCAATTCGACGTAGGAGTGAGCGGTTCTTACTGGTTCTGCGATAGCACTAAAACTTGCCACGAGGAGAAAAATAGATACTAGGTAAGTCCAGTTATTTTTAGTTGTCACAAATACTCCAATAGAGCGTGATAGGTCAGCGAAGGTATTACTCTGTCTTGATTCGAGTCACCGAGATCATGAACTGCGGGAATAGGAGACACCTCTCATTTGTACAGCGCACTTGCAATCTTAAAGTTAATCAACAGCATCTTTAACGCATCGATATGTATAGGCGTTAGACATTTACAACCTCAATTGCTCGCGTGCATTGCTTAGCGCTTCCAAAGACTCTTGAAATACTTCTCCTAATGGGATGCCACTTTGTTCTGTAAGCAATTGATACTCGGTAAGAAACGAATACCCCTTGGTATCTAAATTGCTTAAAGGAGCAAAAATCTCTGTAACGTTGTCGAGTTTCATGGATACGAGGCTGTTGAGTAATCTCACTTCGTCTGCACTGTCAAGAACCCCACGTTCTATGGTCTTGGCAATGAAATCAATGGGGAGTTGAATGGATAGTTCAAGTGCTACTAGATTTATAAGTCGGTAGAGTTGGTTTGAGGAAATACTCGTTTCTTCTCCTGATTTGCCGAGGAAGTTTGCCATCCGAAGAATGATTTCCTCGCTGAGACTCTGGTGCTCGGTCGGGTGTAACTCGAAAGCTAATACGAGCATAAATTCTGCTATATCATCAACTAGCATCTCTTCGTCATCTAGCCACTCAAACCCTTGGTCGACTAATGTCTCAAGCCAGCCCGAACCCAATCCATGAATTATTTCCGCCCGGCCCGAAATGACTATATGACGAGGCACTAATCCGTCATACAAAGATCGTCCGGGCCAAGACTTGATCCCGTATGCGGTTATAGGCTTTTGCACTGCATTTGGGTTAACTATGATGGGTCCAGAAAGCAGTGAACCTTGGGTCGCAGACTGGTCTATTGATCTAGTACTTTGTTCAAATAGCGGTTTTAGTAGCGTTAGAGCTTCCTCAGAGTCACCTTTTAGTGCTTCATGTCGAGCTAATTTCAAATGGACTAATGTCTGAACAACATTTTTCAATCCAGGCTCTTCATTAATCCTTTCCTTGATTGTCTCTACCTTCTTGGTAAATTGAGCAGGTTTGGGGTCTGATAAAACCACATCCATTACAAAGGCATGGTACGTATCGAGTGCAATATCGCTAGAGCTATTTGGGAAAGAGACATTAATTAGAGTTGCCACAGTGGTTTCCGCTAGGTCTTGTGGAAGTAGCTCTCGAACGACTTCACACAACTCCAGGACAGACATCAAGGGCTTGGTTCTTTCTAAGTTCCCAAAGGTGTTCTCAAACTCTATACTTGAGGCACTCGTGGTAGCCATCAGAACGAATACATCCGCAGAGATATCGTACGCTTGGTACTTTGCAAAGAGTTGTGCTATCAACGAGAGATGTAGCGTTGATGGCTCTTGTAAGGAAGCGACTTGGTCAGCGAATTTTTTGAGTTCCTCTTCAGAATGTGGAGCAGTATTGAGTAGCCGTAACTGCATCCACAAAGCAAATTCATAGCTATTAAGTTCGTTACTTAGGAGTTGCTGAAATAGCTCATTCTCCCTTTGTTCACGCTGTTGATCGTACTGATAGGAATTTCCAATAAGGTTTAAAAATTCCAAATTACTTGACCAAGAGTTAGGCGGCAAAGCTAGGAATAATGTTTCCAGTTCTTGCGCAATGGGATAGTTCTCACTCAGTTTCGGCAGTAATTTGCTGATTGTCCCTTCCGACGGACGTTCAATGAGTGACTTGAGGGAATCTATCTGTTGGCGTGTGTCCTGAGACAGTAGGCGGGATGAGAAAATCTCATTTAAGCCTCGATCACCGTCTGTACGCAACGCCATTAAAACATCAATAGCGCGCGGCATATAGTAGAGGTTATCAGGATTCTTGATTAGATCCAATGATATCGCCCGTTTCAAGGCGATGATTTGTTGAATTAAGTCGACATCGTCCGTGCTGGTTGTCGACTGGGTAAGCGTTTTTACTGCTTCTTTGGTCGACTTGGACCAACTCACTCCCGACCTACCAAAGAAATCTTCTTCAATATCCAAGACCATTTTGAAAATTTCAGCACTAGAGGAACGTGAAGAAGAGTATTTTTCTTCGATAGCCTCCTTCATGGTTTCAACTACATTTGAATTGCTTAGGTCCTCTCGGCCATCCTCAAGAACCGACTGAGCATCTACAAAGCGCTCGTTCTTGATTAAATTGAAGTAGTAAGCTGCGCGTATATAGGTCTCAGAAGGATCAAATTGGTAGTAGTCAGCCAATGATGTGGTAATTCCAGCTTGATCCTGGAGATCAAAAAAACTAAGTATGAGATATCGACGGAATTCTTCCACATCCGGAAAATTCTTGATCATGAGCTCTAGTCGTTCAATTTCTTGAATGCTGGCTGATTCAGATGCTGAGCTATCGCCACGAAGATAGGTATCGTCAGGATAAGTCATCAAGTACAAAGATCGGACCGCATTCACATCCGTAGACGGTACTTCTGCAATCATCAAAAAGCGTTGGTCGATTGCGTCCTTGATCGTATTCCAAACTTCATCCAAAATACTTCGTCTGCGGAAGTCGTCCCCGTCAGATTGAAGAAACTCAAGTAGGTGATCAAGCGCTTTGTCATGTTCTTCCGCGTATAAGTAATCTCGAGCGAGTGCGATATGTTCGCCTATTTGGCCGCGGGTGATCCATTCATCAGTGATTGTCTGATGTAGTTCCCAATTTTCTTTAGGTATAGAACGGGCCAGTATTTGAGGGATGAGCCCCCGCGATAAGCCGAACTGCGTGAAGTCAATGTCGTCTATTCTTCTCAGCATGATTGAATTGAGCCGAGACCGTTCGTTGTGATCTAATACTTCAAGAACTAGCAATCCGTATAACTCGGCTGAAAGACCAGTAATAAGAGAGTCGGATGGAACGGAATTGAGATTTTCCAAGAGATCGAGTTTTTGTCGCAAATTGCCTTTGGTGTAAACGTAATTAGACAATGCCATTAGATTGGAGAAATCCGAATATTGGATTGGTTTAGATTTCGCGGATTTCGCGACCGTATCTTTGAAGAGACTTAAGATTTGGTCAACTTCTGACAGTTGAAGTCCGATTTTTTGTTCTATGTGGGAGACTAGATATTGACCCTGACTGAACAACACCAGTAGATCGTCAGGCCTTTCACTTAATTTGGAAACTACAAAGGAGACAAACCTCTTCAATTCTTCGTCGTCCAATATGCGTATAGCCAGCGACAAAGTATCAATAATCTCACCTTGCTCAAGTGATTCGGTAAGCAGTGTTTGGATGGCTTGAGTGTCATCCTCGTGAACCGCAAAGCGGACTGCTTGATCTAGATGTCTTTCCTTGACAAGCGATTTAATCCACCGGTTGATCGTGGTCTGAACATCTGTATCAGAGGTAGAGGATTCGGAATTTTGCGTGAGCCAATGAGTGTTTTGCTCCTCGGGCATTGACTTCACCACATCGTCATCGGCCAAGTGCAATTGCAACTGCGTGTTGACATATCGATACAGAGGCAGATCATCAGTGAAGTACGCAATGCGTCTGACATGCTCCGTAGCGACTTTTAATCTTGGAAATACAGCCAACTGCTTGCTTTCAGATGTTGAGAAGTAGGGAACAGAGTTATTTAATGCGTTATCGAAGATCTCTCTGGCATGTTGGAGAAGATTTTCTCGGTTACTTTCACCACTCTCAAAGGTCGAGAATAATCCCTGCAGTAAGAATTCGTAGTAGTATCGGTAATCTGAACTCAGAGAGGTATCTCTGGCTTCTTGAAATCTCGGCAAGTTACCTGGGTTTTGGGCTGGCAACCGTGATTGGTCTAACCAAACCAACTGTGACTGCACGATCTTCTCGATGATTCTCAAATAAGCGACATGAGCAGTTTGGGTCTGGCCTGCAAGCTCTCGTATAGCAGTAGTTTTTGTAGCAAGTTCGAGATTATCTTGATCTAGTACCTCCGCTTCCACATAGTGCCGTAGAGCTGTATTACTGTGGCCCGCGTCGTAAAACAATTCCCCTTTGGTTTGGGAAATGTCAATCATTCCAGTGACGTCGTTGATTTGATCTAGAGCACGTTCTGCTCCCAGCATATCTTCATTATTTAATAGTGTTTTGCTCAATGCAATGAACACAGATGGGGGCAGTTGCTGGCGGAGTCCGATCAATCTTTGTCCGAATCGAAGTTGCCTGACTGGGTCGGATACGTTGCGACTCATGAACGTGAATCCTTCACCAGGAGACGCCATAGTGAAGAGTTCTCGAAGAATGGCAGGTCGCCTCAAACCTGCTAGGGAGACGGAACTTTCCAGCGATGTATATTCAGACTCTTTATCTCCAATCTCTTGCGCGATGTCGGCAAGCAGGGTGTACAGGTAAATCTTGTCGGCTTTCGTCGCGATTCTCTCTAGGATCGTCCTAAAAGTCCATCTAAACGTCCTCTTATGTTCGCTAAGCAGATCAGCACCAAATTCGGGTTGGCCGATCATGTTGATAATCCCGTCTACAGCCACGACAAACTCGTTGTCATCTACTGAGTGTTCAGCGATGTATTGGAGCATGTTTACTGCCCGCTCAGTTTGACCCATCTCCTTCATAAGTTCAGTCATCAAAAGAAGATTGTCGCTGTGTAAAGGCTCTTCAATGAGAGCAAGTTGATACCGTTGTATCGCTTCCTCGACGTAGCCACTCATGGCAAGAACGCTCGCAAGAAACTCACTGTTTACGGCATCTTGGTCAATCGCTTGTAATTGGGATACCCATGTTTGAATCTCTAGAAGGCGATCATCGGAAGAGTCGTTTTCCGCGATTACCAAGCTGAGGATTATGTTCTGGATATGTTCGGCGCGATTTTCGACATCAATTTCCACGAGTTCTCGCAAGACTTTTTCGTATTCTCCGTATTCTTGCATTTGGAGATAAGTCGACGCCAGCTGACGTTGAAGTTCGATCTCTGACATGCTCTGTCTGTCAGCGAATTCCTGGATGACCTCGGTAGCGGAGAATGTGTCCCCAACTTCTCGGTAAATTCTTACAAGCAAATTCAGTTCGTTCTGATCGGCTTGGTTGGCATATAGTTTCTGTTCCAGCTCAACTACCAGGTCGCCCAATCTATTGAGTTCCGCTGCTAGGAGAAGTAACTGACTTTCTGCAAAGGAACGACGAGCAGCACTGCTTGCGCTCAGCCAGATCTCTTTCCACAAGGTGAGAGCTTGTTCCTTCTGACCACTAATTGTCAT
>MPMU01000099.1 GCA_002238665.1 Gammaproteobacteria bacterium bin55 | reverse complement strand
AGCTCGAGCAAAGCTAAAAACGTGTAAACCAGCCCGCGTCTACCCTTCGTTGTATCGAACAGCTCATTGAATTCAAGATATTCATTTGCTACACGAAGCAGGTCAAGGACCGAATTCATCTGTGCATGAACCGTCATGGTCTCAATGACGACATCGTGCGATTGGTTCAATCGTGCTCGTTGCCAGAGTTGCGAGAAAGTAAATAGCAGCTCATCTATGGATACATCTGGTGGAGGTAATTCATAGCTCTGTGTTTCGACGTGAACACTGGTCTCCAGGAAATCTCGTTCGAACCTAGGTAATTCGTCGAGTCGAGTCGCCGCCTTTTTGATTTGCTCATATTCGAGAAGTCGTCTCATCAAGTCGACGCGTGGATCGACTTCCTCCTCTTCTTCTGTCTTTCGTTTTGGCAGCATCAGCCGAGTTTTCATTTCTGCGAGTGTTGCTGCCATGACTAGGTAGTCACCTGCAAGTTGCAACCGCATAACGGTCATCATGTCAATATATGCAAGATACTGATCCGTAATCGTGGAAATGGAAATTTCAAGAATGTCGAGGTCTTGTTTGCGAATCAGATAAAGGAGCAGATCGAGTGGGCCCTCAAACAACTCAAGAAAAACCCGAAGTGCGTCGGGTGGAATGTAAAGGTCTGAAGGTAATTTTGCTAGTTCTTTACCACGTACAAGTGCATGTACCTGTGCTTCTTGACTTGGCTTCAGTTCATCTATTTCGCTCATCCTGAGCTTCTCAGATCCTACTACGGGGACCGATGTGAAATCCCTATCGCTGCGCGCACATCTTCCATCGTTTCTTTTGCGGTTAGTCGTGCCTTCTCAGACCCTTCCATAAGAATACTTCGGACTATATCAGGATCCTTGACGTACGGAGCTGCTGCGGCCCTTAACGTCTCCTGTTCTTGATTGATCGCGTCAATTAAAGGTTTCTTGCACTCAATGCAGCCAAAGGACGCTTTTCTGCAGCCGTCATTGACCCACGCTAACTGTTCCTGGGATAGATAGTTCTGTTGCAGTGCATATACAGGACATTTTGCTGGGTCACCAGGGTCCGTCTTTCGTACTCTAGCAGGATCCGTAGGCATTGTCCGGATTTTCTGCGAGACAACCTTTGGATCCTCACGTAGAGGAAGTGTATTCCTTGATGATTTTGACATCTTCTGTCCATCAATGCCGGGGACGACCTTTTCCTTCGTAATGAGCGCATTTGGTTCTGGCAGTATGACTCTACCCGTACCTTCCAAGTACCCGTGCAATCTTTCCTTGTTACCAATGGACAAATCCGGCATTTCTTCTATTAACGCGTGTGCTCGATCTCGCGCATCTCTGTCACCTTGCTCCCTGAAGGCGCGTTGTGCTTTCTGTAGCTTTGCAGCGACGTTTGAATCAAGTTTCTTTAATGCTTTCTTTACGTTTGAGTCGAATTCTTCCTCTCTACCGTAAACCTCGTTGAACCTCCTCGCGATTTCTCGTGAGATCTCGACATGTGCTTGCTGATCCACCCCCACGGGAACATGGCCTGCGCGATAGATCAAAATGTCAGCCGCCTGTAAGACCGGATATCCAAGAAACCCGAAAGTGTCCAAGTCGCGATCATTCAGTCGAGCCATCTGATCTTTGTAACTTGGTACACGTTCCAACCAGGATTTAGGCGTAATCATTGACAGAAGCACCATCAATTCAGCATGTTCGGGTACTTTGCTCTGGATGAAGAACGTGCAAGAAGTAGGCGATAGACCTGCAGCTAGCCAGTCAACGATCATATCTGTCGTTGACTTCTCGATTTCCTTTGTTTGATCGTAGGCAGTGGTCAGTGCATGCCAATCTGCAACAAAGTAAAAACAGTCGTATTTGTGCTGAAGTTCAACCCAATTTTTTAGACATCCATGTAAGTGTCCAATGTGTAATCGACCTGTAGGTCGCATGCCGGATAGACATCGTTTATCCGAGTCCAAACTGCTCAATTTGTCTCCTGTTTAGTGTGGCTATTTTTTTTGCTAAATGACTAAAAAACCCGAAGCCAGTCGATCGGAGTCTTTTTATGTGCGATTAAATATTCGTTGGTCTTACTGAAGTGACGACAGCCGAAGAATCCCTGAAGTACCGACATCGGCGATGGATGCGATGCATCCAGGACCAAGTGTTTGGACCTGTCAATGGTAGTTCCCTTTCGCTTTGCGTAGTTGCCCCACAGAAGAAATACAAGATTCTCGCGCTGTTCATTGAGGACTTCAATCACTCTATCTGTGAACTCCTCCCAACCTAGTCCTTGATGGGAAGCTGACCTAGAAGCGAATACTGTCAATGTAGAGTTTAGTAACAAAACACCTTGCTTGGCCCAATCCAAAAGACATCCTCGACCGGGAGGAATCATTTGCTCGTTGAATTCTCCTGGACGCGCACTTTGCTGAAGATCGGATTGGATTTCCTTAAAGATATTTTCTAATGAAGGAGGCGGTTGAACACCTGGTGGCACACTGAAACATAATCCATGTGCCTGCCCCTCATTGATGTACGGGTCCTGACCCACAATCACCACCTTAACCTGATCCAAACTACACGCATTGAATGCCGCGAAAATCTGGTTCATAGGTGGGTAGATCGTTTTGCCTTCGTTCAGGCTTTGAATGAGGAATTCACGTAGTTTCCGCATGTACGATGCCGTGAACTGATCCGCAAGCGCAGCTTTCCAGCTTTCCTCGATTCTGACTCGTGCAAGAACCTCTTCTTTGGACGTGGAACTCAAGGGAATCTCGCTCTGAGGGATGTCAGCGTTTAGGTTTCAAAAGTGGGAATAACAGTACATCTCTTATAGTCGTACTCCCAGTAATGAGCATAGTCAAGCGATCCACTCCAAGACCTTCCCCGGCGGTGGGAGGCATACCATACTCGAGAGCTTGAATGTAATCGTGATCAAAATGCATCGCTTCATCGTCTCCCCGTTCTAGTCGCTGAACTTGCTGATGGAAACGGCTTGCTTGATCTTCGGGATCATTGAGTTCCGAAAACCCGTTGGCGATTTCTCGACCGGCCACGAATAACTCAAAGCGGTCGGTAATCTCCGGATTCGTGTCGTTTAATCTGGCCAATGGTGAAATATCTTTCGGATAGTACGTGACAAACGTAGGCTGTACCAGTGTTTTCTCTACGTACTCCTCGAACATCTCATTCAGAAAGAATCCCCATGAATGTCCCTGGTCAGGTTCAAAATCATGTTGGTCTGCGAGAGCTTGCAGGCCCTCCAGAGTTGCAAGGTCCACCGAGTCCACACCAAAGTGCTTGGCCACCGCATCTTGCATCGAAACGCGTGCCATTTTCTTGGAAAAATCTATGTTATCGCCGTCATACTCAATCACGGCACTGTCTTGGCAGGTTCTGATCACACTTAGGAGCATTTCCTCTGTGAGATCCATTAAGTCCTCAAAAGTTGCATAGGTCTGATAGAACTCCAACATCGTGAATTCCGGATTATGCCGGGTTGAAAGTCCTTCGTTGCGGAAATTTCGATTGATTTCGTAAACACGCTCAAGTCCACCTACCACAGCTCGCTTTAGAAACAATTCGGGAGCAACTCGCATGTAGAGCTCCAAATCGAGACTCTCGTGATGCGTCGTAAACGGTTTGGCCGTTGCACCACCTGGGATTACGTGCATCATCGGTGTTTCTACTTCTATGAACGAACGCGCCTCCAAGAACTCGCGTAACGCGTGGATTATCTTGGCTCGAATGCGGAAAATTTCTCGACTTTTCTCATTGACGATAAGGTCTACATAACGTTGGCGATAACGCAGTTCCTGATCCGTCAAGCCAAAGTAGCTATCAGGGATTGGGTGTACAGATTTACTTAGCAGGGAAATGTGTTCAGCGTGAACGGAAAGTTCCCCTCGGTTGGTCTTGAACAACTTCCCTGTTAGGCCAACAACATCACCGATATCCCAAAGCGAAGAGAAGTCTGAGTACTGATCTTCAGGAAGGTCATTCTGACGAAGATAACCTTGAATTTCACCTGAGTAGTCCCGAACGGTGATGAACGATGCCTTACCCATCACGCGCCGGCTAACTATCCGGCCGCAGACAGTGACTACGGTATCGTTCTCATCTAACTCTTCCTTGCTGAAGTCATCGAATTGGGTGTGTAAATCAGCGGCAAAATGATCCGGTTTGAATTCGTTCGAGTAATTGAATCCCTTTGTGCGCAGTTCAGCCAAACGCTGCCTCCGCAGGATTTCTTCGTCTCTTTCTTGCGACATGGCTAGCCTTTTAAATTCGCTTTTAAGAAGCGATCAATGTCACCATTCAACACATGAGTTGGGTTTGAGTGCTCTAAATTGCAACGCAAATCCTTCACGCGAGACTGGTCCAGAACATAGGACCGAATTTGACTTCCAAATCCAATATTTGGCTTGGCACTTTCGGCTGCCTGCCGCTTCTCTTGTTGTTCAGCTAATGCCAAGCTATACAGTTTGGCGCGCAACTGCTTCCAGGCTTGAGCCCTATTCATATGTTGAGACCGTTCACTCTGACATTGAACGACAGTTCCAGTGGGAAGGTGCGTTAGACGGACCGCAGAGTCAGTTCTATTCACGTGCTGACCCCCGGCACCACTCGCGCGGTACGTGTCTGTTCGCACATCCTTCGGATCGATATCCACCTCAATATTCTCATCGACTTCCGCGTATACGTGGACTGAAGCAAACGAGGTGTGTCTCCGGTTCGCAGAGTCAAAGGGGGAATTTCTCACGAGCCTATGTACTCCCGATTCCGTTCTCAACCATCCGTGTGCGTAATCTCCTTTTATGTACAACGTACCACTTCTTATACCTGCGATGTCACCTGGCGAAACCTCAATGGCCTTGGCTTCATATCCATGTGATTCGCACCATTTGGTGTACATCCGAAGCAACATGCTCGCCCAATCTTGTGATTCCGTTCCACCTTCGCCAAACTGAATGTCTAAATAGGTATTGCTGGCATCCATCTCACCGTCAAACATTCGTTGAAACTCAAGGGTTTCAAGTTGATCTTCATGGACTGAAAGCTCTAGCCGCAGAGACTCCAATGATTCGTCGTCATCTTCTTCAGCGGCCATATCAATCAACTCTTGCATGTCTCGGAGCGATTGGTCTAAAGACAGGTCGTTGATTTGCCGATCTAGGTGAGCTCGTTCCTTGGAAAGTTGGTTGGCGTGCCCGATGTCATTCCAGATATCTGGGTCGGACAGTTCAATAGTCAGCTCGTCGCGACGTGTAACGATTCCTTCAAAGTCAAAGAGAGTCCTTTAAGAGAACGAATCTCTCATTTAGTTGCTTAACCATTTCTTTGAGAGCGGTTATTTCTGCCATCTATCGACTGCTCCTGACGCTATTGAGCAGCGCATTTTAGTAATGTGAGACACTACCTGCGATTTCTTCGATGATCAATTGCAAGCTCTCTCGGTCTTTAAAAAAGTTTCGTTGTAGTTTATAGGTACACAAAAATGTGTCTTCCTCCACCGGATCCTGACTAAAGGCGACACCGTTGAACAGCAAACCATCCTTGAGCAGCTGAAGTCTTAATACTCGGTTCTTGTGTTTGGTTTGAGAGACTACCTGAAATTCATCGTGGAATGTCGGCGAAGGAAATTCTGAACCCCATGGTCCATACCGATCCAAAAGAGAGACCGTGTCTAATGTCATATCTTTGGCCTCAAGCTGACCGTCTGACCACAGTTTGAATATGAAGGATTGTTGATCCGTGTGCGACTGAATGGACTTTTCAAACAAAGTCTGGAATCGATTGAGATTAGCAGCTCGGAGAGTTAAACCTGCAGCCATTGCATGCCCGCCGAACCTAGTGATCAGGTGTGGGTACTGAGCATCGATTTCCGCGAGAATGTCCCGAATATTGACTCCTTCAATACTACGTGCGGAACCTTTTAATTCATCGCTATCGGAATCCGCTGAATCTGCAAATGCAATACTCGGTCGATGAAAATTCTCAACTAGCCTCGACGCTATGAGTCCTACCAATCCTTCATGAAAGGTTGAGTTATGGATGCATATTGAACATTTGTCATCAAGCTCTTCGCCGTTCACCAATCTACCAGCGACCACGTTCATATCGGACTGCTTCTGTCGACGACTGACGTTGATTTCGTTTAGAGACTTCGCCAATCGAGACGCAGTAGCCAAATCTTCACTTAACAGTGTCTGAATACCTGTACTCATATCACCAAGACGACCTGCAGCATTAATCTTGGGCGCGATTTTGAACGCAATATCTTCCGCCTGATACAGTGCATTCGGTAGATCATTCAGATTTAACAAAGCTTGAACGCCTGGTCTTGCGAGACCCTTCTGAATTCGGTCCATGCCCCTCTGAACCAGTCTGCGGTTGTTTTGATCCATTGGCACCATGTCCGCAATCGTACCGATTGCGACTAAATCCAGCCAATGTGCCAGGTTTGGGTACGTAATCTGTCGTTCTTCAAAGTAGTTCAGTCCACGGAGAATTCTCCGTACCACGCTCATGACGTAGAACGCAACTCCCACACCGGCCGGTTTGCTTGCAAACGAATTCCCTGCCATGTTCGGATTGACTATCGCGAACGCATCTGGAAGCACCTCGGGGGCTAGATGGTGATCCGTGACGATCACCTCCACACCGTGCTGATTGGCCAACACCACGCCGTCGACAGACGTGATACCGTTGTCCACCGTAATGATCAGATCAGGATGTTGAGCTAGGAATGACTCCACAAATGCAGTCGACAGTCCGTATCCCATTCTCTGTCGATCAGGAACTCGATAAAGTACATTCTTCGCACCGACCGCATGCAGAAAAGACACACAAAGCGCCGCCGATGTCGCGCCATCGGTGTCGAAGTCTGCGGCAATGAGAATAGTCTGTTGGTCTAGGACAGCCTGTACGATACGCTGTGCCGCCTTATCAATATTTAACATTGGCTCGGGCGGCAAAATATCTTGAATGTCGAGCTTCAAGTGATCTTTCGACCGGATCCCGCGATTACTCAGAATCCTTGCTAGGTATTCTGGTACGTCTAGCTCATCGGCAAGTTGCGAGACTGTTTTATCCGCTTGGCGTACCAGTATGGTAGGCAGTGAACTTTCTGTTCTCATTAAGACGGAGAAACGCCGTCAAGAACCCGAATTCGTCTCACCGATGAAATGGAATTGCCAACTTGACTGAGATCGTTGACAACCTTGGTAATGGCAGGTTCAGTTGCGTCTTCGGTCAATACAACGATGGGAACGATCAATTTACCATCGACATTCACTACCTGATCGTCTGACATTTCCGAAAGATGCTGGATCCCGACATTTTCTTTAAGAAAGGCACTCCTTATAGCCTTCATGTCACAAGCTTCTTTCTCAGCTTCAATACACAGATAGTGAGGGCAAAGGACATTTTCGATACCCAGATACGGACGCGAGCTCGAAGGAAGTGTTGGCGGTTGCAAGTCACCACCTGCCAATCTCTCTAGATCTAGCAGAACAGAAGATGCTGTCGGAACGCCTCCAGCGCCTTCTCCCTCCAGATGATCTATCTCTGTACCGTTTTGAGTAATTGTGATTGCATTGTTCACGCCACTTATTGAGGCCAGTTTCACAGATTCTGGGATCAAGCTTAAATGTACTCTCGCATCAATGATGTCATTCTGTATTCGTGAGATACCCAGTAGCCGAATCTGATACCCAAGTTGGGTTGCGTATTTAAGATCTGACGGGTGTACCTCTTCGATACCCTCTACTGGAATCTTCTCAGACTCAATGTCTACATTGAAAGCAAGGTAAGTAAGAATGGCCAACTTCTGTGCGGTGTCGATGCCTTTGGTGTCCATGTCAGGAACTTGCTCGGCAAATCCTTCGTCCTGCGCTTTTGCCAGGACTGTTTGGTAATCCGCGCCTTCGGACATTCCGGTAAGGATGTAGTTGCAGGTCCCGTTCAATATTCCAGTGATTGAATCAACGTTCACATCGTCTAGGTCTTGAAGTGTGTTAATGATTCGAATGCCACCGGCTACGGCCGCTTCATAGCCAATCCGGACATCAGAATCCACCGCAAGTGGAAAAAGCTCATTCCCGTGAAGTGCGATGACTGCCTTATTACCTGTGATTACATGCTTACCTTTAAGGATTGCTGACTTGATTAGGCTGAAGGCGGGATCAGCTTCGGGATTGCTGTCAGGATTTGAGTAACCGATAAGCTCGACCACGACATCAATGTCGTCATTGAGCAGACTATTCAGATCGGTAGAAAACGATGCACCATGAAGATTCACTTGAGGTTTTGGGGTGCGGCTGGCAACATGAGTGAGCGAAATCTCACACCCTACACGTTTCTGAATCGAATCACCGTGCTTTGCAAATTCAGCTAAAAGTGCCTGTCCTACAGTACCTAGCCCTGCTACGCCGACTCGCAGCGACCGTTTATTGGGGTCCATCCGCTTCTAGCTACTTGTATCGATGTGTCTTAGCAGATTTGGTGGGGTGACATATCCACCGATTAGAGTCCCATCTTCAAGAACAATAGCCGGAGTACCATCCAAACCTAGCTGACGGACGACGTTGTAGTTTTGCTCGAGTCGATTTTTACAAGACTTCTGCGGGATCGAACGACCTTGTTTTAGGAGATCCAACGCTTTGTGAGGGTTTTGTGCACACCAAGCCGAAACCATCTCTTCATGAGGTTTGCTTTGGATGCCAGCTCTTGCCCAAAAAATGTACCGAATTTCTACGCCAAGGTCGTGATAACCTTCCATTTCCTGGTGCAACTGGCGACAGTAACCACAACTTGTGTCTGTAAAGACATAGGCAATGTACTTTGTACCGTCAGGTGGCGAGTAATTTAGAGTCGGTAAGTCCGCTTCGGCCAAAACCTTCTTTCGGTAATCTTTTTTGAACGCATTGGTGTGATGGATCGCTTCATCATCAGTTAATTCGATAAGCATCTCACCTACAACAAAATTTACGCTTTCGTCAACATACACAACCTCTCCGGACGTCAAGAGGACCGTGTAGAACCCGGGCATCGGTGAGGTTTGCAAATCTGAAATTTGTACGCCCATGGACTTCCAGGCAACGGAATTCTGCAAGCGTTCCTTAAACGCGGTTAAGTCGCCGGTTACATCAGAATCTGCTACGGTCGTCAAGCAAAAACCGATGAGCAACATAAATTGAAGTACGTGTTTCAATGGAACACTCACCTTGTGAAAATCTGCATTAAATATAGGCATCAACCACGAGGATGATGTTCAGCATGTAATCTCTGTAGTCGGTTGGTGGCTACATGGGTATATATCTGAGTTGTAGACAGGTCCGAATGACCTAGCATCAATTGCACGGCTCTTAGGTCAGCACCATGATTCAACAGGTGTGTAGCGAAAGCATGTCGCAGAGTGTGCGGCGACACATGTTTCTTTATATCAGCACGAAGAGCGTACTCTTGGATCTTCATGAAAAACGCAGAACGATTGACCTTCAATGAACGTTGTCCTACGAAGAGAAAATCACTGAATCTACCATTCAGTAACGTCGGACGAGTTTCCTTCAAATAGAGCCCTAACCAATGCAAGGCTTCTTCGCCGATAGGCACGATTCTTTCCTTATTTCCCTTCCCGGTTACCCTCACGATTCCCTGACGTGGATTCACGGAAGTCATTTTTAAATTGACCAATTCCGACACACGTAAGCCAGCAGCATACATGAGTTCCATCATGACTCGATCACGGTGCTGGGAAGGATCTCTGTTTACATCTGGTGCTGCCAGCAGAGCTTCGACTTCTTCTTCTGAAAGATTGTCTGGTAGAGGACGACCTATCTTTGGGGACACGATATCGGCGACAGGATTGGAAACCACAAATCCTCGCTCTACGACGAGCTTAAAGAACCCTCTAAGCGCTGAGAGTACTCGAGAGGTTGATCGAGCAGATACTCCTTGGCGATGTCGATCAGCAAAGAATCTCAAAATATCATTTTGAGTCGCTTGCACAATGTCCTGCCCCAACCAAGATTCAAACTGAGTCAGATCGCGCCTGTAAGCCTCAATTGTGGCAGTAGCTAGGTTTCGTTCGTGCCGAATGGTGTTGAGGTACTCTCGGATTACTCCAGAGCCTAGTTGCTCAACCGCAGGATTTGCCATCCAGAAAATCTTAGCTGAAATTCCTATAGCTTCTCTTTGATCCTTGCTGAACGGCCACTACGTTCACGGAGATAGTAGAGTTTCGCTTTTCTTACGTCTCCACGTCGTTTAACGATGATCTCGCCAATGAGTGGACTGTGCGTTTGAAACGTCCGTTCTACGCCAAAACCGTGTGAGATCTTTCGAACGGTAAACGAAGAGTTAAGTCCCCGATTTCGTTTCGCGATGACCACACCTTCGAAATTCTGCAGTCGAGACTTTGTCTGTTCTTGAACAACCACCTGGACAGAAACCGTGTCTCCGGCTCGGAACTCAGGAATATCGTCTCGCAGTTGGCTGTTTTCAATATAGGTAATCGCTTTATTCTTGTTCATTGTTTCTTCCCGCCTTTGTTCGTGTTCTAGATTTCAGAGTAGTTCATGGTAAGTTTGGATGTCTTCCTCAGTCCACTGATGGCTGAGAAGTAAGTCTGGCCGATTTTGCCAGGTCCGAACGATAGATTGCTGGCGCCGCCATCGCTCAATTGCTTGATGGTCGCCGCTCAGTAAGACCGAAGGTACTTCGCCGTCAGAGCATTGTGGCCTGGTGTACTGAGGACATCCCAGTAGCGACTCAGAAAACGAATCTTGCTGACCTGATTCTGGGTTGCCAAGAGTTCCCGGTAGGAGACGCACTACAGCATCAACCACCACTGATGCGGCGAGTTCACCCCCGCTTAAGACGAAATCCCCTATGGACAATTCTTCGTCCACATACTGATCAACAAATCGTTGGTCTATGCCCTCATATCGACCACAAATCAACGTTAAATCTGATTCTCGTGCGAACTCTTCTGCAATTTTCTGACTGAATCGGGTCCCTGTAGCAGAGAGTAGTACACGTCGTGACCGTGAATTCGGAGCTCGCTCTGAGAAATTTACTGCATCCTTAAGAGGCTCAACTTTCATGACCATACCTGGTCCACCTCCATAGGGACGATCGTCCACGGATTGGTGCACATCCTCGGTGAAATCTCTGGGATTAACGAACTGCAGTTCAACGAGCTGCGACGCTATAGCTTTTCCCACCACTCCGTCGCTAAACGAAGCCTTGACCACTTCGGGCATGATCGTGATTATGGTCAATCGCACCTGCTACTCCCAGTCCAAGTCCCAATCGACAACGATTCGGTTTCCCGCTTCGACGGATTGGACATATTCGGAGACAAAAGGAATTAGGTGAGTATCTGCGTCATCACGGACTTTGAGAACGCCATGAGCACCATTGTCCAAGCAATCCTCTAGTTCACCAATACGGGTGCCGTCTGATTGATAAACAGCAGTACCGATCAAATCTACCCAGTAAAAAGAACCCTGCTCCACGATTGGAAGGTCTGTGCGTCGAACGCCTATTTTCAAACCTTTGAGTAGCTCCGCCTCGTTTCTGTCTTCTGCGAGCGATAGACTGGCGACGAGCCCTTTGCCATGTGATCGTGCTTGCACCTGCTCAACTTCGCGCCAAGGTGCTTCCACCTCCGCCGTCGGATTGACGAACCAAGGCGAATAAGTAATTATGTTACTAGGTGGGTCCGTATAGGAATGTACGTGAACCCAGCCTTTAATGCCGTAGGCAGAACCAATTTGACCAACCACTACCATTTCTGAGGAACTGTGCATAGTGGAACAATTTGGTAGGTCTAAGGTACGTTAAGGAAGAATTGCGTTTATGAATTCGTCAGTAGTCAAGTGCAAGTAAATAATCTGAGTATCAGTTACTCTCTTCAGCTACCGCCTCTTCAGCGACTGGCTCTTCAGTAGCAGACGCATCAGCTTCAGAAGGTGTTTCTTCAGCTGCGCTTACAGTAGACTCTTCGGCAACTTCGGCAGTGGCTTCCTCTGTCTCGGCTACTTCAACTTCTGCTGTTGCTAAAAGTCGCGCTTCCTTAATCAAACGTCGAGTAGTTTCAGACAACAGGGCGCCTTGTCCAACCCAGTAATCCACTCTATCGAAATCGACATGAACTCGGGATGCCTGACCTCGTGCGATCGGGTTGTAGTAACCTAATTTCTCTATGTATCGACCGTCTCTAGGTGCGCGACGATCGGCAGCCGTGATGTGATAAAAAGGCTGTTTCTTAGCTCCACGACGAGCCAACCGAATAACTACCATGGATATAGGGGTTCTAGCATGCTTAAGTGGGAGCGAATTATAGAAACTCAGTCGTGTCCTCTATCCACTGCTGACCTACTACTATCGAGCCACGACTAAAACCTAGTCAGTGAGCACTAAAGCAACGCTACTGATGGCATTCTCGACATCAACAAAACGCACGCACTAGAGTACAACGGCCAGTAGCGAAATTGCGGGTGCGAAGGTGAACATGGCACTCATTCCGGCGCAAGTGAATTTCACCTCACCCGTTGATCAGACGCGTATTGCCAAGAACCGCGGCCATTGAGAATTCGAGAACGCACTCTGATGATAGCCTCCATCGGCGAGAATGCCTCTGTGTCTCAGCGCGTGAGCTATTACGAGACGGACATCTATTACACCAAGGACAAACTGGCTTACCAACTTACAATGAAGCTAGTATCAGGTGAGGCTATGGGTATGACGGTACCGGCGCTATTCGGGTCGTTAGAACGCGATACGTTCGAGCGGGTGTTAAATGTCGCGCCGGATAGGTGAAGGTTGGGGAAGAAGCTTCGCGAAGGAAACTTACTGAGACTTGAAAGTTTCTTTTGGCGGGTACCAATCCGATTGAAATAGCGTTTGCGAACGCGGCTGTGGCCACTGGTCGATCAAATCAAAATACAGATAGCCAAAGCTTCGGTTGGTTCAGCTGAGATGGGGCAGTCATCCAGATTCACCAACGTGACTAAGTCAAGCTAAACCTGCAACCTTGTCTGCCGATCGGACAGATCAAGCGACTCCCCATTACGGATGCGCTGGAACACATCTCGAAAATCAGTACCTTTCTCCAGAAATCGAAACGCGGACGAAGCGACATAGTCGGCGCGTTCTTCAAACGCCAGCCAGCGGCGTCCTTCACATTGTGCAATCTCCCCAGTGGTGTTGGAACCCGCAAAAATATCCAGCACCTTGTCGCCTGGACCAGTTTGTAAGCGAATGAAAAAAGCGGGTAACTTGCTCGGGAACCGTGCAGGGTGTGCCTTGATTTCAACGGTCTTACACCCAGAAAGGTAGCGCCCATTCGATTCGGAATTCGCTATCGTCAGTAAATTTGGTGGTATCGCTCCACCGTTGTTCTTCCCGAAGCTCTTGGCAATGTCGTGCCCTGATGGACGTTGCTTAGGCCTGAAGAACTGATCAGGGTCCTCGATCAACTTCTTCATGCGGTCAGAGTACGGTGCGAGCACACGAGAGACATTGGACTTGGGCCACGGCGTCTTTGAGAGCCACCAGACCGTATTCACGGAATCCTTAGTGCCAAAGAACTTCAGCAATGACTTTTAAACTGTATTTTTATTGAGTAAAATTAAACCATGAGAACTTACTCTTATAAAGCGAAACTCTCAAAGTACACTCATGTTCAGTTAGATGAATTTCTAGAGCAACAGAGACAGCTTTACAACGCCGCGTTGCAGGAAAGGAT
>MPMU01000098.1 GCA_002238665.1 Gammaproteobacteria bacterium bin55 | reverse complement strand
GAAGCCTACGCTGAGCAACTCCACGAAAGAGTTCGCAAGGAGCAGTGGGGTTATTGTTCTGAGGAAGAACTGTCTAATACCCAGCTAATCGACGAGAAGTACCAAGGCATTCGCCCCGCTCCTGGATATCCGGCATGTCCAGATCACACCAGTAAAACACAATTGTTTGAACTGCTAAATGCGACTGAACTCACAGGCGCTACGCTGACTGATAACCTTGCTATGTTGCCTGCTTCCGCGGTCTGTGGGTGGTACTTTGCACATCCTCAATCTCAGTACTTTCCTATTCGACAGGTACAGCCAGATCAAGTAGAGGATCTAGCCAAGCGCCGAAATCTACAGGTTGAAGACATTGAGCCTTGGCTGAGTTTCGCAGGGACTGATTGAGTCATCTTCCAGCCCGACTGCCAGTGCAAGTCTGTCTTAGGTTTCAACCGTAACCAGTCGTTGCTAATCAAATTCATTTATCACTATAAGGTTTTCAACATATAGAATAGTACCTTTCATACTTTAGGTTATATAGCCTCTTAGGTTTGCATCTGCAAATCTCCCTTTGAAATGTACCAATACGACGAATTTGATCGTTCCTTCATCCAAGAACGCGTTGCTCAGTACCGAGATCAAACAGATCGCTACCTGAATGGTGAGATCCCCGACGACGTCTTCCAGCAACTTCGCTTGAGAAATGGTCTTTACATTCAGCGACTCGCGCCAATGCTCCGCATCGCTGTTCCATACGGAACACTTAGCTCATCCCAACTCCGCAAATTAGCTCAAATCTCTAAGGAATACGACAAAGGCTATGGCCATCTGACAACACGTCAGAATGTGCAGCTGAATTGGCCTGAACTCGAAGAAGTGCCTGACATACTACGTGATCTTGCTGAAGTGGATATGCACGCAATCCAAACAAGCGGAAGTTGCATACGAAATGTCACCACGGATGAATTCGCAGGTGTCGCAGCCGATGAGGAAGTTGATGCTCGTCCTTACTGCGAACTACTACGTCAATGGTCAACATACCATCCGGAGTTTGAATGGCTTCCTCGTAAATTCAAGATAGCCTTGAACGGTTCAAAGTCAGATCGCGCTGCCATTGCAGTCCATGATATTGGCATCCAACTGCGCAAAAATCAGGAAACTGGAACCGTCTCATTCGATATTTACGTAGGTGGCGGACTGGGTCGTACCCCAGTCATTGGATCGCTGATTCGAGAAGGTCTTGGAGAAGAACACTTGCTTACCTATGTAGAAGCAGTACTGCGAATCTACAACCGTTACGGTCGTCGCGACAATAAATACAAGGCTCGAATCAAGATACTAGTCAAAGCGATGACACCCGAGGTGTTCCGGGATAAGGTCGATGAAGAGTGGCAACACATCAAGGATTCCCCGCAGGAACTGACCGAAGAAGAACTACAGCGTGTCAAACACTACTTTGATCCGCCTGTCTACGATCAAATTGAAAATGAAACGTTTCTCTTAGCCAAACAACGGTTAAGCGACGTCGAATTCAATCGCTGGGTCGACAACAACGTCAGTCCGCACAAACAAAGAGGATATGCGGTAGTCACACTTTCGACCAAAGTACCTGGAGTCCCACCTGGAGATGTTACTGCCGAGCAAATGAATGCGGTGGCTGGATGGGCAGAAGACTATGGATTTGGCGAAGTACGAATCAGTCATGAGCAAAATTTCATTCTTCCAGATGTCAGGCAAGAAGACTTACTAGAACTGTTTAAGCAAGCGCGTGACGCGCTTCTTGGCAATACCAACGCTGGCAAATTAACCGACATGATCTGTTGCCCAGGCGGAGATTACTGTTCCTTAGCAAACGCAAAATCCATTCCTGTAGCAGATGAAATTCAGAGAACCTTCGATGATGTCGACTATTTGTACGACTTGGGTCCTCTAGATCTGAACATTTCAGGCTGTATGAATGCATGCGGTCACCACCATGTCGGTCACATCGGCATACTAGGTGTCGATAAACGAGGCAAAGAGTATTACCAGATTTCGATCGGCGGTCATGCCGGTAACGATTCTTCGCTAGGCAAGATCATTGGTCCTTCGTTTTCTCGCAGTGAAGTTGTACCAACAGTTCAGAATATCCTCGATACCTATCTGGACCTTAGACTACATGGTGAGTCATTCTTAGAAACGTATAGACGTATTGGCATTGAACCATTTAAGGAGAATGTCTACGACGAGGACGTTGAGGTCCATGCCGTCGCTAGTTAAGAACGACCAGATCGTTGTAGATCCTTGGAGAATCGTCTCTAAGTCTGCTCCTGATTATCAAGAAAAGGTAATTGTTCCCCTTGATCAACTAAACGCTCCAGACACAGAAGCAGTATGGCTTTCCGCAGATGTAGAAATCGAGGAAATAGTAAACGACTTACTTGATCTAGAACTGATCGCCATCGAATTTGAGACTTTTGCAGATGGAAGAGGTCTTAGCTTGGCAACGCTCTTACGGACGAGGTATGAGTTCAAGGGTGAAATCCGAGCCTTCGGAGAACTGCAACCCGATCTAACACCATTTATGAAGCGTAGTGGTTTCGACTCTTTTGTGTTTGAAGATGCCGCAATGGCAAAGGCAGCCCTTGAGTGCATGGCATCTTCCACTGAGTTCTACCAGGCATCAGCTACTCAACCAGAACCCAGCTACAGACGGGTTAAGCGGACCTAATACCTCCCTGCTCGACCTCACCTTGGAAGACTGTGTGAGGTGCGGTAGGCGTTGTTCTACCATTCTTACTCATAAAGAGTTTTAGAACGCTAAGCAATGTTGATTTCACTGATAGCCATTTTTGTGAGTGTGGCAGCATTGTCATCCGTAGCGTTGTTTTTTAGACAGCCACTCATTCTTGTCTATATTCTTGTGGGAGCTTGCTTAGGCCCTTATGCCCTCGGGTATATCGGCGATCCTAAAGACATCGGTGAAATAGGCGAAATCGGAGTGATTTTCCTCCTGTTTATCGTCGGACTGGATTTACCACCAAAAAAGCTGTTCACTACGCTAGCCTCTGTCTCTATTGTTGCTTTGGCCAGTAGCGCAATCTTTTTTGTCATAGGGATTACTACCGGTTACATTCTCGAACTGACACCCTTTGAATGCGTGATCCTCGGTATAGGGTGCATGTTTTCAAGCACGGTGTTGAGCATCAAGCTACTCCCGACCACCGTACTACACCATCGATACACAGGACAACTGGTCATTGGACTGCTTCTTTTCCAAGACGTGATAGCGATCTTGGCTCTCATCTATTTGTATGTGTCAATCCCACAAGAAGAAGCCATCGTCCCATGGTACATGACTCTAGGACTAGTACCGGTCCTCTTCATTGCTGCATTTTTGGGCTCGAAGTACGTTCTCTGGCCTTTGTTAAGAAAATTTGATGTCTACACTGACTTTGTTGTGCTATTAGTTCTTGGTTGGTGCCTGTTAGTCGCAGGTGTGTCCTATAAACTCGGATTGGGTTTGGAACTCGGTGCTTTCATTTCAGGAGTCGCACTTGCGAATACACCTGCCGCTCAGTCGATCGCTCAAAACCTAGCAATCCTCAGAGATTTCTTCCTCGTGCTGTTCTTTTTCTCTGTAGGTGCTGGTATTGATTTCCAGGTCGCATGGCAAGTCATCATTCCCATTTTGGTATTGAGTGCTGTGCTCATAGTCGCCAAACCAGTGGTGTTTTACGGTCTATTGCGACTACAAAAAGAATCCCGCCAAATCTCCAAGGAAGTCGGCTTTCGGCTCGGACAATGCAGCGAATTCTCGTTACTCATTCTGTTTATCGCACAAGCCTACATGTCAGCTGAGGCAACGCATGTGTTACTAGGTGCTGTGGTACTCACCATTATCGTGTCCACGTATGGCGTAGTGTTCCAGTACAAAAGCCCTATGGCTGCTTTTGATCGATTACGCGTGGACTAATCCACCTTTTGCTAGCGGCGTTTCTACTACGTTGGTAGAGTGACCAATCCCCTACCCACCATCTGTCCTTTCAAGATGCGGTCGATAGCATCTGATAAAGTATCTAACGTCAGGGATTCGACGAACTTTTCCAGGTCTCCGATATGCCATGGTCCAGCTAGTTTGTCCCAAATCTCTTTCTTCTCCTCAATGGGGAGTTCCACTGAATCTATTCCAAGTAAATTGACATGCCGCAGAATAAACGGAAATACTGTGGCTGGAATGGCGGGAGAACTTACAAGGCCACACGCTGCAGCGCTTGAACCGTATTTCAATGCTTTGATAGCGTTAACAAGAATTACACCACCGACAGTATCGACGACCCCACCCCACATCTCCCGAGAAAGAGGTCGATTGGACTCCTCTTCAAATGCCTCTCTCGAATGAACTTCTGAAGCACCAATTCCCTTCAGGAAATCTGCTTGGTCAGCTTTTCCAGTGATCGCGTGTACTTCGTACCCCAGTTGGTTTAGCAACTGGACGGCGATACTCCCTACCCCACCCGTAGAACCAGACACCAGAACCGGGCCACCACTCGGTGACATGCCAAACTTCTCTAACTTATGCACACAAAGAGCAGCGGTAAAACCGGCCGTACCAAGGATCATACTTTCTCGCGAAGACAATCCACTCGGTAGTGAAACTGCCCACTTAGAGGGAATACGCACATACTGACCGAAACCACCAGGTGTATTCATGCCGAGATCAAATCCGATCACGATCACCGAATCACCCACTGCAAACGAATCTGACCCACTCTCAACAACCGTTCCAGCGACATCAATTCCGGGTGTGTGAGGGAAGTTTCGAGTTACACCAGGGTTGCCCGTAGCGGATAGTGCATCTTTGTAATTCAACGAAGAATACTCAACCTTGATTAGCAAGTCACCGTCCGGGAGGCCGGCAATCTCCAAGTCAGTAACCTGTCGTTCATAGGTTCGATCTCCTGTTTTAGTGACTTGGAATGCTGTGTATGTATCGGGCATAAAGCTTGCTCTAATCCTCTAGTGTTCGTTGATTTTGGATTGGGATGAACTGAATCAACACGGATGACGACAATACCGATGACTCAGCTGGAAGTACCGGAAACCATTGTAAACGACCTTGTGGTCTGCTCTCCAGCAGTTGGAGATTTTATGCTGGCCAGATCAAGGCGATCAAGCAGACAGTTGGCCAAGCCAGGATGCGTGATTCACCCGGATTAGTTGCTTCTCACTACCACTAAAAGAGCGAAGAATTTAACGGACGCGAGATTTGTAACTCGACTATGTACTTTCAGTCAGTGTACAGTTTCATTGATTTGAGACTAGAAAACTGCTCGGCATTGACTGGTGTTTTTAAAGTCAGAAAACATTCTCAAAATCAAGGATGGACTCGCGAGCTTACCTACGTCTAAAATGCCAATTTATAACGTATAATCAAGCATTTAATCCGCCAAAAATCACGTAAAACGCCTCAATAAACAGCCTATTTTTAGCGATATTCCGAGATTTCCGAGAAACTATGTCATTCAAACTTTCCAACCTTCTTTCAAAGCTGGACAACCAAATAGGAGTCGATAAAGCGTTTGAGAACTACTCAAACCGGGAGACAACCGCAGGTGATCAAAAAGACGATCCCGCCGAACGGTCCAAAGACTTCTACAACCTCATAACCGACTTTACTCAATATGGTTGGAGTACATCGATACACTTTGCACCTAGAAATCCTGGCGAAAGCGTAGCGGCCTCCCTAGCGCGTCACGAACATTTCATAGCAATGCGTCTTGCACTGGAACCAGGAATGCACGTCGCAGACCTGGGTTGTGGAATTGGAGGTCCGCTTCGTGAGATAGTGCGTCTGTCTGGTGCGATGGTTACGGGTGTAAATAACAACAGTTATCAAGTCGATCGAGCAAGAGAGCTGACACAAGAAGCAGGATTAACTGACTACGCCGAGTTTATGGAATGCTCCTACTTAAACGTTGACACACCAGACAAAAGTTTTGATGCTGCGTATGCCATTGAATCCATGTGCTATTCACCGTCAAGAGAAGAAGCGTATAGAGAGGTGTTTCGTATTCTGAAACCTGGTACCCTTTTTGCGACCTACGAAGTCTGTCTTACTGATAAATATGACCCCGAAAATCCAAGACATGTAGAACTGTATTCTCAAATTGAGTTCTACGGCGGAATGACTGATCTGGACTTACCGCGCGACGTAGATTCAGCACTGAAAAGCGTAGGTTTTGATCTGGTAGAAAACCGAGATATTGCTGAGGATGACCGCTTTGAAATCCCGTGGTATGAACCAATCGAAGGAACAGGTTTTTCTCTTGAGAGCTTCAAGAGCTCGTTGATTGGTCGCACACTGACACACGTCACGGTTCAGGTATTGGAAAAATTAAAGATTGCTCCTCAAGGGTCGACACAAGTGTCAACTTTTCTACTCGAGAGTGCAAAAGTATGGGCTGAATCAGGACGGCTAGGAATTCTCTCGCCGATGTATTTTGTACTTGCGCGTAAACCACTGAGCGCAAGGGAGTGAGTAACCAGTACTACTAAGGTCTTGGACTTCACCGCACCTGACATCATTGACAAAGCTATTTGGTACAACTGGTACAACCTAGATTGAGGCTCTTTCGGTGTACGATTGCCCGTTTGATCGTTGATTCGCGTTAAGAGAATAGAGCACAGTTTTGGCGTGCTGACATCGCTGAGGCCACATGTGTGTAGTTTTGTCGAAACGAACATACCAGAATATGCATGTCTGCAAAATGCTTAGCTCGTGTTAAATGTAGTCGCTGTGAAATTTCGATGACTCAGACTAAGTGCATTGATCTCCAGTGTACTATGCAAAAGGACGACCTGTTTTTAACGGAGAAAAAGGCAAGCAGTCAACGATTACTTCAGTACCTCCGAGGATTGGCATCAGTATGGAATGCGATAGTTCATACTCTGGTGTCAGCGTTCGTGATTGTAAAAAATGTAATGTATGCATTCGTCGATTTTGGCGCGTACCTCCTACTCAAAATTTCTCATTTTTCGCGTTTAGCACTGTACGTCAAAAGTGCTTCTACGCCTATAGCGACAACTTCATCTAAAATCAAGAGCGATATGTCAACTTCAATATCAGTTAAACCCCAGTCTCGTCTTGGTGATGATGAACAACAACGCCTACTCTCCTATTTAAGTCGTGACGAACCTTACCTACCCATTGCATTTTGCGGTGCGTCACGATGTGAGAAAACACATCGCAAAGCAGATTACAGCCGTTCGTAATGCGGATAGGCCGAGGTGCAGTACCGTCGTTGTTGTAGGAACCCGCCACGAAACCGGAGGGAAAGGAGATCACGCGAACGGACATATGGAACTACCTAACAGAGGAGGAATTGGTTAAGTGAAGTCGGAGATCTCCAATCATTTTTATTTCCAAGTCAAACTGGATTCAGAAACGATGGATGCGTTACGTAATTACATGATCAGTTCGGAGCGCGAATATCCATTGGTATTTGAAGGCCGACACGAGATCAGAAACTATGTAAAAGACAAGATCGCACATTTACGGCGTGCCGACAGATCCCTGTCCAGCACGATCGTCATTCAAGGTGCACCAGGCGTGGGGAAGACTAGCTTGTTAGAAAAAATCGCAGAAGAGAGAGCAAAGGATAAAAATCTCGTGGTGGTATCTCTACCCACCGACGCGTTCGATGATCCAGCCGCTGTTCTTCAAGGGTTTATCTCACATGAGGGTACTAATTTTGAAGAATTGTCTCGAGCCTATGGTCGTCAAGGTAGCGCAACACTGGACGCAAAAATATTTAAAGCAGGTGGGGTTTTAAGTAGCCAGTTGCCTTCTTTGGCTACCATCGTTAAAGAATCTCCTACAAGTGTCTGGGGATTGGTCAAGGAGTCGTTGAATACAGGAGAAGACCCTATATTTCTATTGTTGGTGGATGAAGCACAACGCATTCGTCCAGACGGGGACGGGTCAGGAAAAAACACATTCATATCGGCCCTACATGACGGTAAGCATCTGGCTGGTTTGAAAATCTTACCTGTCTTTGTGGGACTCAGCGATACCGATGATGCTTTATCAAATGCGGGCATTACGCGGGAAGCTCAGGACGGATTCACATTGGGTCCGCTTGCATCTAAGGAATGCGTGCAAGTAGTGCTAGCCACGATGGACGCATTGGGATTAACCGGCCTCTTTGCTCAAGTGGATCGAGTCAGTCTGGGCCGACAGATCGATCTTGCTGGCGATGGTTGGCCACGACATATTCATAACTGTTTACAGGCCTTGGTTGCTGAAATAGAGGTTTGTCAGCAAGAAGGGGAAACGTACATAGACTTTGATAAGGTGCTTGACGAAGGACACGATAACCGTATTCGGTATTACTTCAAACGTTTAAACAGAATTACGGGCTATGACGATTTACACTCTTATTTAGACTCTCTTGCCATGAAATTTGAGATTGACGAAGAAATGAAAAAGGGGGATGTGTTTGATCATTTTCAGTCGGCAACTGGCGTGGATCGAGATGTGGCGAATGGGATGATTAATGCGTGTGTACATAACGGCATCTTCCAGAAATTTCAAAATGGAAACTACGGATTTTCGATACCTTCGTTGCATACATTTTTGGCGAATGGCCGTGATGTTGAGGTAACCAAGGATTTGCTACGAAGTAGAGTAGCTGAGGAAACCGCCTAACGTAGGGAGGCTTGATTGATTTTGACACGAGGTCATCTTTTCTTCATGCCCACGAGGTTTTTCCATCACGAGCTTACGCGATAAACTCCGCTATTTAGACTGACACTTTTTAGGTATGTAGCTCTCGTCATTGGAGTATTCACTACCAAGTGGTAGTCGCGAAAATTACGACACTTCGAGTTGATAGAACTTGACCGTCTTTACACGAGTAGGTGACCTTATCCTCGATTTGGTGCCCCGAACACGGTATCTGCAACACGTACAAATGAACAAGAAGAATGTACAGTTATAGATTCGATGCACAGCCTCTGTCGAATTGAGTGGCAGTAAAGTACAAAACGCCCTAAAATCTCCAGCAGTTGGAGATTTTATGCTGGCCAGATCAGGGTGATCGAGTAGACAGTTGGCCAAGCCAGGATGCGTGATTCACCCGGATTAGCCGCTTCTCACTACCACTAATTGGTACAATCTAGATTGAGGCCCTTTTGCTGTACGATTGCCCGTTTGATCGTTGATTCGCGTTAAGAGAATAGAGCACAGTTTTGGCGTGCTGACATCGCTGAGGCCACATGTGTGTAGTTTTGTCGAAACGAACATACCAGAATATGCATGTCTGCAAAATGCTTAGCTCGTGTTAAATGTAGTCGCTGTGAAGTTTCGGTGTCTCAGACTAAGTGCATTGATCTCCAGTGTACTATGCAAAAGGACGACCTGTTTTTAACGGAGAAAAAGGCAAGCAGTCAACGATTACTTCAGTACCTCCGAGGATTGGCATCGGTATGGATCGTAACTCTTGCTTTCATTTGTATTGGGCAAGAGACTATCGATCCGGTCGACGAAGAGGATGATCTCGTTGCCAAGACGGGACACATGAATTTTGAGAGTCCCCACTCCAATCCAATCATCGTGGTACCAGACCAAAACCTGGTTTTTGTCACCAACACTCCCGCGGACACGGTGGATGTCATTGACGCGAGCACTAAGGAAATTTTCGCCAGAATTACCGTAGGAGTCGATCCCGTAGCACTCGCCATCCGCCCGGACGGAAAGGAGCTATGGGTTAGTAACCATGTATCCGACTCGATAAGCGTTATCGATACAGATAGCGAGAGCTCCACGAAATTTCAAGTACTTCACACAATTCAGGCATTGCATCCGTCCCGGAAATTCCCACTCATGGACGAACCGGTAGGGATTGCGTTCGTTGATAACGAATGGGCTTACGTCGCGCTCTCCTCTTCAAATCGAATCGCCAAGATCAAGGTAGATACTCGTGGAATTCGACAGTTCCTACCTGTGACTGCGCAGGACCCACGAGCAATTGCAGTTCGAGACAGTCGACTTTACGTCATTCCATTTGAATCCAATAATCAGACCCAAATTTCTGGCTGCCATCCCGAAAACCTAGGAATCGACCCGCTCTGCACCTTCGATGCGATCAGACATGTCGTAGAAGCAACGGATGGATCCGATCAAAGTACATCTGCTGGTTACGTTGCAGATATCGTGCGAGATCCTCGCATTCCTGACCGCGATCTCTATATCTTCGACACGAACACTGATGTATCTGTCAGAAATGCTCCTCCTCTAGAGGTCGTAAATACTCTTGGTACCCTCTTGTATGGAATTGCAGTAGATTCTGAGCATCGAGTTTATGTAGCTCAAACAGAGGCTCGGAACGATGCGAACGGAAAAGCAGGTACAGAGAAACATGGATTAGCCGAGCTGGAAAATCGAGCGTTCCTCAATCAGATCACCAAAGTCGACTGCAGTGGTACAGAATGTAGTGAACCAGCCTTCTTCGATTTAGAACCGCTGCCTCCCGATGACCCTACAGAAGACATAGCGCTCGCAACACCTTTTGGGATTCAGATAAGCGAAGACGACGAAACGCTCATCGTGACAGCCGCTGCGTCGTCCAGAGTGTTCACGATGGATGCAAATTCAGGTGAAGTATTAGGACGAGTAGATGTCGGAGCGATCCCGCGCGGGCTCAGCCTTGTTTCAGACGAAGATGGTGCTCCTATCTCAGCTTGGGTTCTGAATGCGCTTGAAAATTCAGTTTCCTTCATCGATTTAACCGATCTCAATGATCCAACCCTAATAACAACGATTGAGTTAGTGGACCCCACCGAACCCGAACTAAAGCTAGGTCGCATTGCCTTCAACGACGCACACGCCTCAAGTACTGGTACGTTTTCATGTGCAAGCTGCCATCCCGATGGTCATACAGATCAACTGTTATGGGTGCTTGACACACCCATTTGCAGTAAAGACTGTGATCAGATACAACCTAGATTGGTTCAGGATATCAGAGGCCTAAGAGGGTCCGCACCCTATCACTGGGATGGAATCCCTGGAGATCCCTTCGGCGGCGTAAACACGGCTAGTCACGATGTCCTGTTAGAGCCAAACTGCGATATCGAGAACGAAGATTCCTGCACACTGCACTTAATCGACGGATCGCTCGCCACCACGATGTGTGATCTCGACAATTGCGAAGTGAACGACGAAGGCAAAGCTGGCAAGCTTGATGAGGCTCAGCGTGTCGCTATGTCAAAGTATCTGCTGAGTGTTCCTTATCCTCCTTCCGTTGAAAGACCGTTTACCAACGAGCTGTCGGCTAAGGCTGTAAGAGGAATTGAGAACTTTCACTATGAAAAACAGTGTGGTAACTGCCATCGCTTGCCTTTCTGGGTAAATACCAATATCGGTGGTAGCGGCATGGATATACCTTCCTGGCGCGGAGCCAATGATCGATGGAAAAACGCACCGCAAAATCGCTTCTTTTTTGCGGACCGAGTGGCCGGTGATACCCAAGGATTCCCCGAGCGAACTGGTTTTACCAATGACCCAGAGCTTTACCAGATGATCTTAGAAGGAAGTGTTGGATTCTCCGGTACGTTCGCACGACAGGTGACACTCAACTCTGTTGCGAATAAATACTCTTACATCCCAACGTTGCTTGAAGCAATGGAACTTTCCGATTCAGAGGGTGCTATAGTGTTGCAAGGCGAGGGAATTCTGTTGAACGCAGACGAAGGAGATGAACCTATCCAATTTGATTTTCGCGATGGCAAATACTTCAGTTTTTCGGATCCAGAGGTTTCTTACTCACGGGATGATCTGATGCAGCTAGCTGAAGATGGCGAATTACTCGCAACCTTTACGGCAAGATTAGGAGTAGGTGTCGAATACGCTCGACCACAACCCGGTATCTGGGATGTTGGACTACCCGTTGAACCCTTGTTTGGCGGAGGGCGTCCAGCGGAGTTTCCCGAGCTCATCACGAATGAGCCAATGCGGATGAGAGGTTCACATGTCTACCCAGATCCAAACGTGATTGTCAATGGTCGCAGAGTAGGTGGAACGGTCACATGTGAAAGTGGTGAACTACCCTCCTGCAAGGACAACATAATGCTGGTTCAGCTTGATGCTCTGCCAGAGTCCCCAGGTCTCAACATGCTGCAACTACAGAACCCCGATGGCCTATTCAGCAATGATTTCCCGTTTACAGTTCTCGAAGAGCTTTATGAAGCAGAGAGTGGGAATTTGATTTCCAGCGGGGGATTATTCGACGGTAGAGGTGGCTGGGGCGTCAATTTAAGCAATGGCCAAGCCGAAGTGACATGGGATGGGGAAGCTGATTTCACAATTCATGAAGCTTCGCCCATGCAATCATGGCGAGTTGGGCTGAGCCACGAGGTTTCGGTAATAAGGAATCAGGAATACAGTCTTTGCTACACAGCAAAAAGTACGGGTAGTCGATATCTCACAGTCAATGTAGATACAGGTCCTGCAACGCCAAGACAGAGAGGATATCAATCTGTTATGGGTACTGCGTTTCAGCCAGAGGTGGGGGCAAATGCAAAAGCTACCGGTGCAAGTTTAAATGGCACTTATAGACAGTTTCATCATCGCTTCGTAGCCACACTAACCGATAGGACGGCAAGGGTTTCATTCAATCTAGCTCAGAGCACAATATCACTCCAGATCGATAACGTCGGCTTGTACCGAGGCAAAGGATGCGGCAATCCTGCGGTATCACCTGATTAGAAAAAGAAACACCTTTCTGCTAGCAATCGAGATTCGTGCAACGGCTCTAACGCGGCTAAATTCGGTATCGAGATTCTGTTTGCCGGAGGTGTCCTAAAGGATCTCGAAGTTTCGTAACCAGCGCATTGAACTTCTCAGCAAATTTCTCAATCGGAGTTCGAGACACCATCCAAGTGACTTTGTACACGTCAGAATCTTTCGCAGCATTCATGATGTACTGGTCGCTTGTTTGAATTTCGTCAATGAGTTTGTTCGCCAAGGCACGTTGACCATACCACGCTTCCCCGGTTTTTACCGTATCGTCTTCAACCACCGGACGGTGCTCGGTCACGAACTCGCGAAACTGTTTGTGGACATCCTCGATTTCATCCTTGAACTTTGCTCGGTGTTCATCGGTATTTTTCCCAAAAACCGTTAATGTTCTTTTGTGCTCTCCAGCGGTAATGACTTCATAATCGATTTGATTCTTTTCCAGCAATCGATTGAAGTTCGGCACTTCAGCCACCACTCCAACCGATCCTAGCAGAGCGAAAGGAGCAGCGATTATTCTGTCCGCCACAGCAGCCATCATATACCCACCACTAGCTGCAACTTGATCGACTGCTACAGTCAACCTGATTCCGGCTTGCTTGATCCGTAGTAATTGAGACGCGGCCAGTCCGTAGGCATGCACCAAGCCGCCAGGACTTTGCACACCAACTAATATCTCATCCTTGTCTGAAGCGTCAAGAAGCACTGCAGTAACTTCGTTTCGTAGTGCTTCGACCTGGCTTGCTTCAACATCCCCTTGAAAGTTCAGCACATACAGCTTGCGCTTCTGCTCTTTTTCTAGAGTCTCCGTGGTCTCGGTAGATGAACTTTCTTTCTCGTCAGAGGACTCCTTCTTCTGCGTCTTAGCGGTTTTCTTTTCCTCCTTCCGTTTCGCCTTAGCTTCCGTCTGTTTTTTCTTCATGAATACGTGGCGACCTACTCGAGCTTGATTGAATACATCCCTGAAGGAGTCGTGTAATTCACTAATTTTCTGCACTTCAATCCAGCCATGTTTGTCGTGGCCAGATTGACGTGACCTCCCGAC
>MPMU01000097.1 GCA_002238665.1 Gammaproteobacteria bacterium bin55 | reverse complement strand
GTCCTCATCGCCATGAATCAATAACACCGGAGGGTCATCTTCGGTGACGAACAACAACGGTGACACCGAAGGCTCACGGGACTCTTGAAAATCCAGTGCGGGAAAACGATCGCTCGGACCCGCCATACCTCGCAAATCTGTGGGAGGAAAATAGGCGACAACTGCCGCAACGTGACTAGCGACCTTTGCCACGGGATCATCACTTTCTGCATCACCAGAATCACTTTGCAGGCCAAGCATGAGACTAAGGTGTCCTCCGGCACTGCCTCCCATTACCCCTAAACGTTCTGGATCGACACCATAGCTGTCTGCATTCATGCGAATATGTCTGACAGCTCTTCTTACATCATCAACTGCTTCAGGTACTTTGAACCAAGGAGCGCTTCCGTGACGCACCGGAAATACGGTGAACCCCTCGTCGAGTAAATAGCCGATCCAGTTGGCAAACTGCTGCGGCGGTCGCCAGATTGAAAACCAGCCACCACTTACCATAAAGAGCACGCCACCACCATGAGCGTTTTGTGGTACAAGAACGTCGTACGTTAGTGCCATTCCTGCTTTGTGACCATAGACCACGTCGGCTTCTATGGAGATGTCCTCTGAAAGAGCGTTCGACGTGCCGACCACAATTACGAGGAGAACAAGAACACGAACTTTCTTTCCGATTGTGAGAAACGAATTTAAATATGTGGTCATCTTTTCGATCCGGGTTTTTCAGTGATTCAGCATACAACATCTGTCTACATAATGTAGGGAAGCTCTATACGCTTGTGCCACTCAATTCGATAGTTTTTTGCGTCGAATTTGTGATTGCACATTCATTAGTATAAAAAAGTACACGTTAAGAAAACAGTGCCCGTTCTACCGAGTTCAGGCTAATGCCACCTACTAGTGTAAAGACGGTAAAGCTCCTTCATCTCGAAGGAGATTGTAGGAGGCCCGGAAGCAGGTGCTAGAGAAGCAGACCGTGAGATGTCTTGCTAGATTTTACGGACAGAAGCGCAACAACGCGCCCACTCGCTTCAATCTAGGCAAGCGATTTACCTTAGTGAGACGCGGACCCCTTGTTGCAGGAACTTCCGTTCAGTGTAGTTGGAATGGCCTTCAAGTACCAAGCCGATGCTTGAAGTGCTTTATTTAGAGGCACTAGAGGCAAAACTAGATTCAACGCGACACGCGAAATTACAACGATTTGTTTTCAAGAAGTCAAGTTTTAGGTTCAATGGGTCCATATTCCGCGAGAAATACAATCGCTACGATACAACCTGATACATGGAGCCAATCTACCATAGGTTATTTCTACTCCATGCTTAATCTCTCCAATCTCAAGAAATTGCAAGCGCTAATAGACGATTGGCAGACATCGGCAGACAAAGATGTGTCTCATTCTCCCGTTCAGAAACTAATCGCACGTATCAAGTTTTTCGCACCGACGGACGCTGATGCTGCAACCCTTCTGACTGTACATGATTGGCGAACTGGAGAATATCCTAGGTTTGATACAGGCTCGTTATTAGAGCAAGTGACAGTCCAACTTGAGTATGACTCTATCCGTATGGCATTGCTTTTTTATGCGAAAGAGCATGGCGTTAAGCCAAAATCAGAGGAAGGAATTGAATGAGCGAGAAAACATGAGAGAAAAGGGACACGCACAGTTTTCGATCCCGTCTTTGCAGATATTCCTCGTAATTGACTGTTACACTGAAAGGGTCTTAGGTGAAAAGGCTCGAATGTGTCAGGAACGCTGGAATGAAAATCCTGAGAGTTATATATGAAGTCCCCAACCTTCAATCACTTGTATATTCAAGAAAAACCGGACAATGACACGAGAGAGAGACTACGCGATTACTTAGTGAGCTCCGAGCGCGAAGAGCCGTTGGTGTTTGTGGGTCGACAGGATATTAGAGATTATGTACAAAAGAAGATCGAGCATTTACGGCGCGCGAATAAATCTTTCTCCAGTACGATCGTGGTGCAAGGTGCTCCAGGAGCGGGAAAGACCAGTTTATCGAAAATCATTGCTAAGGATATGGCATCGGATAACGAACTTGTGGTGGTGTCGTTGCCTCCTGCTGTGTTTAGTGACCCAGCATCCGTACTTCAGGGATTTATCTCACACGAGCATGTTGATTTTCCAGAACTTTCTCGATCTCATGGACGGCAAGGTGGTGGCACACTGGACGCAAAAGTATTGAAATTAAATGGCCCTTTAAGTAGTCAATTACCTTCTTTAGCGGCAATGGTCGAAAAATCGCCTACTAATTTATGGGGCTTTGCCAGGACCGCGTTAACAGCTGGAAAAGAGCTTGTATTTCTATTACTGGTCGATGAAGCGCAACGCCTCGGCGTAGGGGAAGATGTAAGGGCAGAACAAACGGTTTTATCAGCCTTGCATGATGGTGATCATCTTGCAGATCTAAAAATCCTTCCGGTTTTTCTTGGTCTTAGTGATACCGATACGGCATTATCAAGAGTTGGGATCACAAGGGAGGCACAAGATATTTTTGCATTAGGGCCGCTTTCGCATGAGGAATCTATGTACGTGGTGGTATCCACAATCAGGGAGTTGGGTGTTGAGATGTCATTTAAGGACGAGGATATAGATCGCCTAGGTTACCAAATTGGATTTGCATGTGACGGTTGGCCCCGACACATTCACAATTATTTACAAGCTCTGGTATCCGAAATGGAGGATTGTCTTGAACACGGTAAAACGTATTTAGATTTGGATAAAGTGCTTGATGAAGGACACGATAACCGAATCAGGTTTTACTCAAGACGTCTAAGCCGAATTGTCGGGTATGACGATTTGCACAAATCTTTGGACTTGCTTGCCATGAAATATGAGATGAACGCAGAAATGGGGAAAGCTGATGTCTTTGATCATTTCATGCAAGCGACTCGGAATGACCGGGACGTAGGCAATGGAATGATTACGGAGTGTGTGCATAACGGAATCTTGCAGAAATTTGAAAATGGTAATTACGGCTTTTCGATACCTTCGCTACAAGCATTTTTAGCAAATGGGCGAGATGTTGAGAAGACCAAGGAGCAGCTACGAAAAAAAGTAGATGAAGAAACCGGTAGGGTTGGTGCGCCTGATGATGGACATATGCAAGGGTCTAAAGGCGGCAGGTTTGATTAAGGCAATCGAAAATTAAAGGGTTACGCTCGAACTATGGAAATCCAGTTTTGCCAGTGTTTTCGAGAGTAGGGTGCAGAGTATGCCACTAGCGATGGCGATCTATCAAGTGGTAAGGGAGGCAGATTTGATTGGGCGTTAAACCATAACTCCCTTAATCGAATACAACCAGTCTGTCGAACGATATAAGGGCTAGTTGAAGACTTCGCCTTTGACTACGTTGATCAATTCCATATTAGGCTTATCAGAATGTTGACCGAGTTTAAGTGGAGAATCGCCACTAGTCTCGAGTGGTGCTCTTGAAGGCGGCAATTCGCAGGCCCCAGTATTCGTATTGATCTTACCTTCCCGACCTGCGAGGTTACCGGCAAACACTTGAATAAACCTGCGTCCGCCAGGTCGTCAAATGTTGGTCATTTTTGGATACATTTAGACGATGTGAAGCGTTTGTGCAGATGTTGGGTATAGCTAAGCTCAGAAGAGAGAAAAACGATCAAAAAGGTCGCGGTTAATCTGCTTGTTTAATGTGTTTGCGCCGGGCTTCATCAGCTTTTTGTTTTATCAACAATCGCCCGAGGTGCTTAGTATTGGTTGCCAGGACTTTGAGCGCCACGGCTCTCTCAACCCGTTCCCGCTCTAACTGTTCAGACGTCATCGACGATTTCCGAAGCGTCTTCACGAACGCCACTAACTGGCTATAGCTACCATCGTAACCGTCCGCTTTCACTTCATCAAATAAGCGTTTCGCCGATAACTGTGGACTGGTCTCAAGACGTTCACGAATCAAAGCCTTGTAAGGTTCTAACTTCTGCCGAGGCGGTTTTCTAGTCTTCGTCATTGATTCATCCTTGTTCCAGCGTGATGCTGTCCTGCGATTCACATTCAGACGGCGAGCCCGCTGTGTTTGAATACCCTGTTTCCAATATCGCTTTCATCTCCATTTGATACCTCCCGTCATATATCGTTCGGCTCTTCAAGGGATCATTGATGGTGTCAGAAGCTAGCTGTACCGCGATATTGTAGCCCGTTATCCAAGGCTACAGACAAAATCCCACCATTAGGCTTTTACTGCCATGAGTATTGAAGACATTGACACTACGTTAGTGTGCAAATTAGTTCCTGTCCATTAAAGCCGTTTTTTCTGGATGTCACTCGGTCCGAGCTTGTTCTCGATCCTTGAACGAGCGGGCCGGGCGAAGCAATTTGCCACTATTCGGGAGTAACGCGCGGGTTTCGGAAGAGTTTATGGATAGATCGAGAGGATGACTGGCAAGCAAGGCATTCCTCGCCTGCCGGAAAGCGCGTCCTGTAGGTCTGCGCCGGCTAGGTAAGGCTCAGGTCGGCTTCGGTGGACGGAGGTCTAGGATCGACCTCGATCCTATAGGCTGTAGCGCTACTGAAGCCAGCCTTCGCGGCAGCTGTCTGCAATGTGTTTTTTTCTGCGTTGCATGTAAAGTCTCACTTGTTGATCGGTAATGTGTTTGCCAGGCATAGATGTATTTCTTAATGACGAGGTCACACCTTAGTCAATTCCTTCGCGATCACGTAGTGCGGCTTTCAGCCTCACCGATTCGCGCCCCTAGGGAGGGCGTAGCCCGAGCGAGCAAGGCGAGAATCGGTGGCTTTCTCATTTTGATTGTCGCTGAGTTTTCATTTTGATTGTCGTTTGACAATAGGTGGTAAGGGGAATAGCAGGTGTTGCCGGCATAGAAATAATTTGGGGCGATAATTCATGTAATGACTTGCCGTCAAGAGTGGGAGCCTTCGGAATTCCGGGTTAGAAAATTGGGGTTGCGTGGATGAACTTACGTCACGGCTTTGAGAACATTAATGAAGTTTCGAGAAATCAAAAAGAAAATTCTTAATTATGAACGGGTAATTCACGCTTGTTTTGTTTGTGCTGGATCGTTCGTTTTTCTCTATTTCACACATACGTATTTCATGGAGAATGGGAAGTGGTTCTCGGCATTTGGTCTTGCAATCGCATTTGGTTTAGGGTATTTCACCTGTTTGCATGTTGATTCATTTGTGAAGGTCATAGTTTGCAAAGTCAAGACGCTTATTGGTCCGCCTCTTCCTGGGTGGCTGACTACACCGAGATCAGCAAAATCGAGTAAAAAACAACCCTAGAGATTGAAACTGAATGTGATGCGCTAGACGGCACTTAGGTCTTCTATGGCCGCACGATCTCGCTGTTTCGCATGTTCAAAAGAGATCGGGTATGCCCCTGTTCGCTCTAAAGCTGTCTATCCCTAGCGCTACATAGCGTAAATTACACGCCATGAACTTTCTATCCTCAGGATCGTTTGTGATCATCCTCGTGCTTGGTCGAGGTGGTCTACGCATTATTCGAGATACGAATTGATCTATCTATCCCCCCGCAGGGATAAAAACAACAGATAGTCAAAACATAGTAGCAGATAGTTTGAGTGCGCTTCATGGGGGGTCAGGTAAATACGTCTCAACAGATGGTTCTGTCGAGGTGGCGCAGTTCGCACCAGACAATAGTCTTTCGATGCCTATCTCTACGAGCGTTCTAGGTGCCGCGAAATTAAATCGAACGAACTGCTCCATACCGAAATCTTGACCGGGCGACAAGCCTAAACCATGTGCCTCAAAATAGGCGTGAGGATCTTTCACAGGTAATGCCGATGCGTCGATCCAACCAAGGTAGGTACCTTCTACGTCAGTCATGGTTAGGTTGCCTGTGGATTCCACCGCTTCTTGAAGTAAGTCTCTATTGCCACACAAATATCGATTCAATTGCTCTAGCCAAGGACTCATATCTGTATACGCGGCAAGCGCAGCAGCGTAGCTAAGCGGTGAAATACTGCCAAACAGTTTCGACTGAATCTCTTCAAATCTTGCCTTTATTTCGGGATTTGGAATGATTGCTACTGCTACCTGAAGTCCGGGTATGTTGTACGCTTTGGTGTGAGAAATGAGCGTGATGGTGTTCTGGGCGTATTCCGGCTCGAGACTTGCGATTGGGGTGTGTGGCGTTTTACTGTCTAGTGTTAGGCCCCAGTGAATTTCGTCGGATATTAGAACAGTATCTGTTTGAACGCACAATTCCGCCAGTTCTCTAAGTTCTGTTTCGGTATAGATTCGTCCAGTTGGATTTTGAGGGTTACAGATCGCTATGCAACTAGCTTGAGTAGCCAAGTTGCTAAGTTCGTCGGTATCCATGACCCATCTATTGCACTCTCGGATCAATTGAGAAGTCAGCAGAGTGCGCTGATGATTGATCGCCAAATTGAAGAAAGGAGGGTAGACGGGAACTGGTACGAGAATGCGGTCTAGAGTGTTGCCGATTGAGCTAACTGCAAGATTTAACCCCGGTACGACACCATGTACCCATACCAGCCAATCTGGATCCACCTTCCAGTTAAACCGGTCTAGACACCATTGAACAAATGCCTCTTCCAAGGCTGGTGGAGTCACGGTGTATCCCAACGTCGGATGTGTCATGCGTTGATTGATTGCTTCCAACACAAATGGCGGAACCGCAAAATCCATATCAGCTACCCAGAACGGTAGTACATCTCTTCCGTCGTAGAGACTCCATTTGGAGGTATGGAACGGTTTACGGTCTATCAGAGAATCGAAATCAAACAAAACAATTACTTAGTAAAGAGTCAAGATGTAGGTAACACAACAAGGCTAGACTACAATATTTGCACCTGAAATTTGATGGCACCGAAATGAGTGAAACAATCGAATCTACTATTCAAAGTCAGATAGATAACCACAAAATCCTGTTGTATATGAAAGGTTCACCGCAGGCACCACAATGTGGCTTTTCCGCACAAACCGTGCAATGTCTGATGCAATGTGGCGAACAATTTGCATATGTGGACATTCTGAGCAACCCAGAAGTTCGAGCAACCTTACCAAAAATGGCGAATTGGCCCACATTTCCACAACTCTATGTGGACGGTGAGCTCGTTGGTGGCTGTGACATCGTAACCGAGATGTTCGATAGCGGTGAATTGCAGACATTAATCAAGGAAGCGGCCAGCGAGAGCGCGTAGCTCAACAAATCAGTCTTTAAAGAAAGGCGAATTGTTTACCATCTGCGCGAAGATCGTCGCAACGATCAAGGCATCGTAGCGCGCTGAATGCGCTGAGTCCATCTCATATTCGATGCCGGCTTCTCGACACGCGAAGCGCAATACGGTCTGCCCAAAGTACACACCACACAGACTCACGGTATCTATTACGCTGAATAAGTGGAACGGGTCACGCTTGATCCCGGACCGATGAATCGCAGCTTTTAGAAACCCTTGGTCAAAATGTGCATTGTGTGCGGTGAGAATCGCACGGGTGCAATTTGCGTCGCGTACTGCTTTACGAACCAAACGTAAACACTCGCCTAAAGCCTGAGCTTCGGAAACAGCTTCTCGATCTGGATCGGTTGGATCGATGCCTGTCAGTGCTAAAGACCGTTCCTCGCAATGTGTATCTGGATGAGGAGCGACATGCCAATGGTGAACATCCTCGCAAATAAGCTTGTCGTCTTCCCACCTAGGCAACACGATGCAGAGTTCTAGAATCGGATTCTTCGTAGGGTTCAATCCCCCCGTTTCGAGATCAATGACGACAGGTAGAAATCCGCGAAAGCGGTCTTTGAGTTGCATGGGAAACTAACTTAGATTGGTTGTTAAATTAAACGAAAGATGTGCTCTTCGTAAGGGTATTGGTAGATTTGGAAATAAGTAGCTCATGAGTGACAAGGTAGTCTTAGCGTATTCCGGTGGTTTGGATACGTCGGTAATCTGTAAATGGCTTCAAGAATCCAGAGGTTATGAGGTTGTTACTTTTACGGCGGATATCGGCCAGGGAGAGGAAGTTGAGCCTGCGCGAGCAAAAGCAGAAGCGCTTGGTGTCAATGAAATATACATTGAGGATCTCACAGATGAATTCGTTAGAGATTTTGTGTTCCCAATGTTCCGCGCGAATACCGTATACGAAGGCGAATACCTGCTTGGAACGAGTATTGCACGCCCGCTGATCGCCAAACGTCTGGTAGAAATTGCCGAGGAGACAGGAGCTGTAGCGATTTCACACGGTGCTACCGGAAAGGGTAACGACCAGGTAAGGTTTGAATTGGGTGCCTATGCGCTCTCACCGGACATTAAAGTGATTGCACCTCATCGCGAATGGGACTTGAACTCACGTGCAGACATGATGAACTACTGTGAGCAACACCAGATTCCAGTCGAATACAAGAGAGGTTATGAAGCACCGTATTCCATGGATGCAAATCTATTGCATATCTCCTATGAAGGTGGTGAACTCGAAGATCCAGGTGCGTCTCCACGCGACGATATGTGGCGGCGAACTGTCAATGTTGAGAATGCGCCGGATGAACCTGAGTACGTCGATATTGATTTTCGATGTGGAGATCCGGATTCCGTCAATCTTGAACCACTAGGACCCGCCGATTTACTGACCAAGCTCAACGAGATCGGAGGTAGAAACGGGATAGGACGTAGCGATATTGTTGAGAATCGATTTGTCGGAATGAAGTCCCGCGGCTGTTACGAGACTCCGGGAGGAACCATTCTGTTGACAGCGCATCGGGCCATGGAGTCGTTGACTATGGACCGAGAGGTCATGCATCTTCGAGACAGCCTGATGCCGCAATTCGCCAAAATGATTTACAACGGATTTTGGTGGGCACCGGAACGATTAGCGTTGCAGGCGTTGATCGATGAATCTCAGAAGCCTGTGAGCGGTCGTGTCAGATTGAAACTACATAAAGGCACGGTCATGGTGGTAGGACGATGGTCGGAACTGACATCGCTTTATGATGAGAAGACAGTCACGTTCGATGAAGATCAAGGCACCTACAATCAAGCGGATGCTGAAGGCTTCATTAAATTGAATGCGCTACGTTTGCGAACCGCAGCTAGGAATGGCCGAAGCAATAAGGACGGATCAGTCGCTTGGCCTTGATAGACAAAGCTGACTAATTTGCATAAACCTTCTTACGAAATTCGCAGTAGTCGTGAATGGCGCATGAGCCACAGAGAGGCGTACGTGCTTTACAGACGTACCGCCCGTGAAGAATGAGCCAGTGGTGTGCACCTTGCAGAAATTCTTCCGGTACTAAACGCACAAGTCGATCTTCAACTTCTCGAGGAGTTTTACCCCAAGCGATTTTGGTTCGGTTGCCAACCCTGAAGATATGTGTGTCGACTGCTATGGTCGGCTGTCCGAACGCGGTATTTAGTACCACATTGGCTGTTTTCCTGCCGACTCCTGGCAGTTCTTCTAGTTCTGCTCGAGTACTAGGAACCTGACCGTTGTATTGCTTGACCAAGATTTCGCTAAGTGCGATTAGGTTCTTCGCTTTCGCGTTAAAGAGACCAAGCGTCCGAATGTAATCCTTGAGTTTTGCCTCACCAAGGTCAAGGATCTGGTTGGGTGTTGAGGCCACTTTAAACATGTCCTCGGTTGCCTTGTTGACCGCAACATCCGTCGCTTGCGCTGACAGCACAACTGATACAAGAAGCTCAAAATCGCTGTTAAAAACGAGTTCGGTCGTTGGGTCAGGATTGTTGGCTCGCAGTATCTCGAAAATCTTCTGACGTTTTTCGCGGTTCACGGAATACCTTTTGGACGAGTGCGAGTAATACACCGGCGATTATAAAAGCGCCTACTGGTTGCTCTGCTAGGGGTAAAGCAAGTCCTATGAGTACTCGAGCAACTGTCAGTGCAGTAATCGCAAATAAGAAGCCTGTGGCGGTATATACGGCATCGGTGAATGCTTCTGCCAGCCGACTTCGTATAGCAACCGATTGGAGGCGACCGAGAATCATGCAATTCGTGACAATGATTTGGAAGTAGAGCGCGATTGCCGCGTACAGACTCCAACTTAGGGATTCAATCAACATCGTGATGAGGGTAGTAAACGTTGAAATGACCACAACCAACGCGGGTAACCGAAGTGCGTCTGAGATGAATGTTCGGAGTAGAGAGACGATCACAGCACTGCAAATCAACACCACGGCACTGGCAGTGCTCAGAGCAAGTGCATGTATTAAGTTTTCGCTTACTGCGAGGAGAGGGCAAAGTCCAAGTAACTGAACCCACGCGATGTTACGACGAAGAGCCGTCTCATTAAAGGATGCTAATTGCATGGGCTGATACCACTTGCGTGGTCGGCGTTTACTTTCTGAACCGCCTTGATTACTGCTTTGGATGTGATTGTGGCTCGGGTTACTGCATCAATGTGGTCGAGCGGCATCTGACCAAAATTCGAGATCCAGCTTTCAGGATTCAATATGTCCGCAAACCCTGGGGTCTCAGTGTGCGATAACGCTCTGACACCACTTAGCGTTGAATTCTCATAGACAACAGCCAGCTTGATCTTCCCACCATATCCTCTCTCTTCAACCCTGTAAAGCTCCAGCCCTTGAAGACAGAGTTCGCTATTAGAGAGGCTAGGTACTAGACCTTCGAGTTCTCTGTTTTCAAATTCCTCACGATTCTCCTTACGGGTCTCTTTGGTAAAGTGGTGCACCAACGCTAGACATCCGGAAGATACTAGGCAGAGTAGGGTAAACGCGACGATGCCTTTCATGATCAACTGGTAGGCAATCTTCGGCGGAACGGTATCTTGTCCAACAGTGGCACGAACGCATTACCTAGGAGTACCGCAAAGGCGATGCCGTCTGGCCACGCACCGAATGCTCGAATAATTAGCGTGAAACAACCAATCCCTGTGGCAAACAGAATCTTTGCACCCACACTCCGAGGCGCTGTCACTGGGTCTGTGACGACATAGAATGCAGCCAACATGGTACCGCCTGCAAATAAGTGAAACAACGGCGAACCCAAACTCGCAGAACTGCCTGAGTCATAGAAAAGTAAAGCAGGTAGGGCCAGACCTACCAGCATTCCGAGAGGAAGGTACCAAGGGATAATGCGGAATCCAACGAGAAATAACCCAGTTCCTAAGAAAGCGACGTTCACATATTCGTAACCGAGGGCGCCGAAGTCTCCATACGCTGGAGAACGGGAGGCTTCACCCACGGTGATTCCACCTCGATGCGATAAGACATCCAGTGCAGTTGCGCCAGTGGTCGCATCGAAATGGGTTAGGTCCTCAGGAAATGCGACAAGCACGAGAGCGTAGCCTACCATAGCCGGATTAAAGGTATTTTTGCCTAAACCTCCAAACACGACCTTGCCTAAGAGGATTGCGGCTAGACCGGCAAGTGCTACTAGATGCAAAGGTATGCTTGGAGGCAAGGAAAGTCCGATTAGCAATCCGGTTACCGTCGCACTGCCATCACTCACGATTCTTGGATTTCGGGTACTAAAAATGTCTGCTAGCAGACAAACGCCTACAGCCACAGCACAATTGAGCAGAATTGTGTGACCGAAATACAAAGTTGCAACAAGCAAGCCTGGTAATAGGCTAGAGGCTACCAACCACATGAGCTGTGGAGTGGTAAGTTGGGGTTTTACCATTTGCGAGAAGACTGCTCTCGAGATGCTCGTCTCTCTGCCGCCTGATTGGCAAGCCGCTCCAATCGACGGTTACGTTCAGCAAAACGTTCGTTGGCTATTCGTGCATGTTCTTTAGCTCGGTTCTGATGTGTGAGACTAGACCGTTCCTGTCGAATCACGTCGAGAATCTGAATTTGGCTCGGACATGCCTCTACACAGGCACCACATTCGAAGCATGTATGCAGATCAACTGCAAATTGAGCCCACTGATCTTCATTCTCTCGACTTGCGTATATTGCTTCCACTGGCAATTTCAAGGGACAAACATCCGTACACCATCCGCACCGAATACATGGAGATGGGTTGGGTGGGCGATCTGATTCGATCGCATTCAAGGTAGCTTGGGTTAACTGTTGACCGTCTGCTAGTCTGCCAGTGTAACAACCACCTGCAGTTAGCTGGGTGCTACGTCCGACTATGCACTCTATTGGTTCCTCTAGCGGTACCCATACGTCAATGCAATTTACCGTCATGATTCGATCCTGAGGACGATATCCCTTGCACACGGCCTCATAGATCGCAAATACCGTGGCGACGTTTAAGACCAAAATACCTTTATTGGCCGGAAATTCGTCAGAATCAATGTGTTGTCCGAGCACACTTTGCACGAGCGCTCGCTCTTCGCCACTTGAAGGAGTTGCCTCTACCACCGTAAGGGTCGTGTTGGCTTTTTTCAATTCCTTGAATGTGTTGAATACAAAGCGAGATCCTACGGCAAGATGCGATCCTGTCGTACCCAAACATCGCTCGAGTATGGCACAACCTTCGAGTATTTCCTCGGCGTAGTTAATGATCAACGTTTCATCGGCTGAAACACCAGGTTCGCACTCAACGCCATTCACGAGAACCGTTCTTGGGTCATATGCTAGGCACTTCTCAATCTTCTCATGGGTCGGGTAACCTGCACCGCCCATACCGACAATTCCAGCTTCGCGAATCCTATCTCGCAAGATCTCCGGCTGTTCGGATTTCCAATTGAGTACTTGAAACTCGGCGACGTGGAAGACCGCTCGCTTCATGTTGTAGCGGACTCTGGCACAATTTCAATACAGTCGACCGGACATTCAGGTATACAGAGTTCGCATCCGGTACAGTATTTTTTCAATACGGTGTGGGTGAAGAGTTCAGCACCCACGATGGCATCAACAGGACAAACTTGTGCACATCGATTACAACCGACACATTCCGACTCAATAATCTTCACTGCGTTTGTGGTACTCATAGTAGACAGGGGGACGGTCGGATCACGTCCCATTAAATCTGCGAGTTCGAGTGCCGTTCGTTCACCTCCTGGTGGACAGAGGTCAGTTGAAGCACCTTGTAAGATCGCCTCGGCGTAAGGCCTGCATCCGGGAAACCCACATTGAGCGCATTGTAATTGTGGTAACCTGTCTTCAATGTGGGAAATCAATTCTTCATCTGAAGAGGTTTTTTGGAGTAGCCGTTGTGAGATAGTGAGTGCTAGCGCGTAAAGAAACCCAAGTAGTGTGACAAATCCGATTGGGATTAAGAAAGTCTCAACAGCCACGTCGTCAGACCATCCCGCGGAATCCGTAAAACGAAAGTGCCAAGATCCCCGCCGTTAGAAAGGCTATCGGCGTACCTCGGAAACTCTCTGGAATCGAACTCGACTCCAATCGTTCGCGTAGACTAGCGAACAACACCAAGACGATCGTAAATCCAATCGCCGCACCGATTCCGGTGAATATCGCAACAAGGAAATCTAGGTCCGCGACTAATAACACAACTCCAAGGATGGCACAGTTGCTGGTGATGAGTGGTAGGTAGATTCCAAGCATCTGGTGTAGTACAGGGCTCGAGTATCGTACGTATCGCTCAGTGAGTTGTACTGCCGTGGCAATAGACAGGATAAATACCACTAATTTGAGATATCCAAGATCCCACGGCTGTAGCAGTAGATTGAAAAGCGCGTGCGTAAGAATGATCGATAGTACGATCACCAAACACGTCGCGAGCGCGAGTGGGATCGCTGTCAGGAGACGTTTAGACGTGCCGACGAAAGGACACAGCCCCAAAAACTGGACTAGTACAAAGTTATTGACGAAGGCAGCGGCAAAAAGTACTTCAAGGTACTCAAACACAGCCTATACGGAAGCGGTTACCGCACCTCCATTCCAGG
>MPMU01000096.1 GCA_002238665.1 Gammaproteobacteria bacterium bin55 | reverse complement strand
TTACCCTTGGAGATGGATCCGATTGCGTTTGGGCGGGAACTCCTGGCTGAGACTGGTGTGGTCGCCACTGAGATCATGCTGGAAATGCCATTGCAAGTTCCTCAGTAATAACCGACATTTTTAACACGATTACACTGTAGCAAGATGGCCAATATCCAAGATTGTCGAATTTATTGAGAATCGCAGCGTAGAGGTACTCTTGCGATTGCTCAAATTTAGAGAGAACACATACATCTGAAGACATAATTAAAAATATTATCAGCACGACATCTATTTGACATTGATTTTAAGGGGTCAATTTGAGTAATTCTGACGAAGAACGATGGCAACAGAGGCATGACAGTTTAAGGCTTGCCCTTGTCCCGCTGAATGAAGCATGTGAACTTGAGACGCTTAACGATTTGGAACGAACGGGGCTAATCAAGAATTTCGAGATTTGTTTTGAGCTATCGTGGAAAGTACTGAAGGATCTGCTTTTTTATGAGGGTTACGACGAAAAGACACCTCGTTCAATTTTCCGGAAAAGCTTTGAAGTCTCCTATATCAATGAAGGTGACTGCGAACAAATGCTTGATGCTCTATCAAAACGCAATTTACTCAGTCACACCTATGATCGGGAGTTTGCAGTGATGGCTGTAGAGCAGATTAAGCAGTCGTATCGTCCCGTGCTTTTGAAAATTTACGACAATCTGAAAGCGAGGCGTAACAATTGACCCATCGCATCAAAGAAGAGCATCGTAAGGCAATAATTTCTGCTATAGGGTTGAATGAAAGAGTAAAAAGGGCAGTTTTATTTGGATCTAGAGCTATGGGTAGCAATACCATAACTTCTGACGTAGACATCGTATTGTATGGTGATCAACTTACGCTGACGGATCAGGCTGGACTTGGAGCTGTAATCGAACAAATTCCTATGGCTCAGTCCGTGGATCTTGTGCTGCACAATTCCATTCGAGATGAATCTCTGTTGGATCACATTCAACGATGTGGAGTCGAATGGTATGTTCGATCAGACCGAAAACCTGCACACGCTCCCCAGTAACGGGAAACGCTATCAACTTTACCAGACACCACCGAAACACATGATGCGATGGTTTATTACGCCAAATTACGGCAGGTTGAACGCTGTTTCCAGGTCACCCAACTCGATCTCAAAATTCGTCCGATCCTTTACTGAACCCCAATATGCATTCGTGCCTTCGTGGCCATCGCGTTCATGACCCTGACTTACGTTAGCAACATCTGTTATCGGACCAAAATTCAGGGCACAGAAATGTACGCAGAGACGATCCGACAGGCATTGGAATTTGCCATAGGAATGGTTTTTCACGACGAGCAGACGTTAAGACACTATGCAAATGAGTGATCCATGAACGATGACTGTAAGAAGCTGTATCGATACTTTGGAGTCAAGCAATATGGCTATCCCTATCCAATTGATCTGCAAATTCAGCTTCAGTGCTTTCTTAAAGAACCAAAATGTAGTGTGTAAATCGCACTAGGTCTTTTTAATCAATCACTTAGGCATTGCAATCATCTAAGTCAGGATTCATGCCCCACCAAGGCAACGCGAAAGGAACCAAAGCGCCCCTGCCATACCCGATAGGGTGCAACGGACAACATAGTGCATCAAAGGCTTGACTTCAGGCTTCACGCGCCATCATTAGCCTGTACATGTAGTGATAGTAAGAGTTCCTAACCCTTTGTCTTAGTATCAAACGATAGAAACCAAAATAAAAGAGGAACCAGAGAGCCAACAGAGCGACAGTCCAAACATGCGGGCTAACGGATGCAGGAAGAAAGGAAAACCATTCAGGAAAATAACTGGCGGAGAGGATGCTAAGTCCGGCAAGCACGAGCATCATATCGAAAGAATTCGGGATGCATTGATTTGTCAAAGTCGGGTAGAGTCCTTTGGGGAAATCCGGGTAGACTCCTTCGCGTAACACCGGGTAGAGTCCTTCGGGAAGCTCTTCGCGGTTTGATTCCAGGCGCGTTGCTCGTCGGGTCAGAATTCTTCGGAGCAACTCGTTATATCCGATCCAAACAGCCAGAACAAAAGAAAGTCCCAGTACGCGGCGGGGCGCGGTGGATTCAAAGTCGTAAGACGTAAACACCATGACCAGCGCGACCAACACGATACCTTGAAACAACACATCTGTTGCTCGTGGCATGACTCTCCGAGTGAAAAAAGTCAATATTGAAGGTGGCATTCCGTTCTCGTAGATGACCCTGGCAACCACCTCCATTGTACATTTGGTAACAATAGTCGTTGTAAAAAAACTCAGGCCAATCCACCAGCTGTACCAGCAGAGACGCTAGTTTCAACTCTTGGATTTCCTAAGTTGTGAATTCAAAGGGAAGCTGCGCCGGTGTCTGCCTGTTTAAGTTCAGAGAATCTTTTTCTGCACTGCTCCACACCTCTGGGTAATCCCGATAAACCAAATACTTGAAGGCTCCCGAGTCCAATCCCAAACACAAGAGCAGAATGTAAAAGAACCGATCTCAACGGTTGTTGAAACGACTACATTACGGTCCTAATTGAGCTCAATACGTGCCATGCGCCAATTTTTTGATATTGGCCAACATATCCACTACGTAATTGCACTCCTAACTGAGGCATCACGGTAATTGCTTTCGCCCTGTAAGTTCATCTCTGACATACATATAGAAGAATATTTGTGTAAAATAAATCAGTGTTTTAATTTCAGTTAAATTCAAGTACGATGGCTAAGAAAATCACTACTAGACAGCAAGAAATCCTGGACTTCATCAAGGAGAGTATGCGCGAGTTTGGATACCCTCCAACGAGGCACGAAATTTCACGCCGATTCAATTTTGGATCTGCAAATGCCGCTGATTCACATCTACGAGCATTGCACCGAAAGGGTTACATCGATCTGCGACTGCATACGTCTCGAGGTATCTCCATTCCCGGCTTTTCAGCTCTTACCAATACAGCTGAGGCAGGTCAGGGATTAGCAGTCATGGGACTGGTAGCGGCGGGAAGTCCTATTGAGTATTACGACGACAAACAACCCTGCGACGTTCCAGCTAACCTGTTTACTCCGTCTGCAGATTACATGCTACGAGTACAAGGTGAAAGTATGATCAAAGCAGGTATTTACGACGGCGACTTACTAGCCGTACATAAGACAAGTGAAGTCAGGAGTGGACAGATTGTTGTTGCACGTCTCGAAAACGAAGTCACGGTCAAGCGCTATCTTCAGAGTGCCGATCCAAACATCATTCGACTTGAACCTGAGAACGATAACTACAGGACAATTGAGGTAGATTTGCGACGAGGATCTGACGCACTCACCATTGAAGGAATAACCGTAGGTGTGGTAAGACTCGATCCGTGAGAGGAATCGCCGTGATTACACTGTAATAATTCGAGTTCATCGCTACCTGAGTAGCGCTTGTACGCTTCTGAATCTACCGGGGGGTTATGTACAGGTCTTCACGACCACAACAGAACAAGGTTGCGACATCGTTCTTCGTATTTGAAGTTTGATGAAGGCGATGAGGTTAACAACGATGCAAGCGACACGGAATATGAGCCAGGGTCAAAGATGCCTGGTGGCGATGATGGATTGGTACAGCCGTCGCGACACATGCTCATCCCGATTGTCGCTCTACAACACCGATCAGGGGTCGCAATTCACAGATTTGTAGTTTCTAACTCTTAGTTCGAGGTTGTTACAGGGTTCTGCAAGCTTGTTTCAAAATGAGAAATATTGTGAGTAGACAAGTCCGTTCAATTGGACTAGCCGAAGAAGCTTTTAACCAAGCCATAGGACAATCACTCTGCCTGGTCAATAGGCGGTGGAATTTCACAGAACCTAATCCACGGATTTTCGTTGGATCAACAGGAGTGATCAAAGACTCCGCGCAATTGAAACCAGATATTCTCTTAGTGGATTCGTCATTTCCGCCAGTTTGTATTGAATCTTCATACGGCAAATCCGACGCAGACAAAGATGCGATTGCACGGTTGGGTCTCCGTGTTGCAGGGACCGGCGATACGATTAATACTTGCATTGCACTGCACATTCCAGAGTCATTTCGGGAAATGCCGTTAGCTCAAACTCGCGAATCTCTAATGGCAGGTGCCACCTTTGGCTATGCCGTTTACCAGCGCTATGAACACGATGGGCAACAGCGTAATCGACGTTGGGTTGAACATGGCTTTATCGAAGGTACCCTGTTCGATCTAGCAAGTCTTCTCGAATCTGTAGCCTTGCCGAAAGAAGTAGTTGACGAAATAGGTTTTCAAGTCGCCCAAAGAATTGAGCAGGCGGCGAATCGTTTGGAAGGTGCGTTGAATTCACAGCAACTTCAAGATGTGACATCCAAAGTCCTGCAACGTACTCCTTTAAAGGGTGTCCGCACGACAATGGTGTTGTGGTTGAATGCCTTCTTGGTACAGCATCATCTAAATCAGTCAGGGGTCGAGGGAGTTGAACCACTATCTTTTGCTGAAGAACGACCTTACCCAACCAGAGTAGCAGCACAGTGGCGCAGTATTCTGCGTCGTAATTGGAAGGCAATTTTTGAACCCGCGTTGGAGGTGTTGGAATTAGCAACAAATGTGCACATCCAATCAGTTTCCAGTGCGCTGGCTTACTTGATGAAAGCCGTGGAATACATTGAAGTAAGAGGTCTAGGGACCCAGATAAATATATGCGCTGAGATATTTCCTCGATTGAGTGATGATCGAAAGCAAGCTGGAGCTTACTACACTCAACCTCCCACGGCTGAACTACTCGCACATTTGACCATTAACCGTGAAGACCTCGATGACAGAGAATGGCGCAATCCAGCATTATTTAAGAACTTTAAGCTGGCTGATTTAGCCTGCGGTACAGGTACCTTATTAAGGGCTGGATTACTTCGCATCCGACGATTTCATCGGGAAACTGGAGGGGACTTAGATTCACTCAAACGATTACACCAGCACGCAATTGAGACTGGAATAATTGGTGTTGATGTGAGCCCAATCGCTGCTCATTTGTCTAACTCGTCTCTAGTTGCTATTGGATATGGGGATGACTACGAGCACACGCGAATTGGTTCATGTCCAGTAGGAGGAAACGAGTCGGCGACAGGATCAATAGAGCTCTTTCAACATGATAGATTGACTGACATGCTTCACGCGATTGGTGGGACGGTCAGCGGGAAAGGAGACGAGACTAATTCAGTTTACGTCCAAGACCTAAGTATGAAATGGATTTTGATGAATCCTCCATACTCAAAAACTACAGGAAGACATGGAGCATTTGAGATTGGCGGTTTGTCGGACGTTGAACGAAGGAAGTGTCAAGAAAGATGGGGTCAACTAATTCGTCAAGAACCTGCAACGAAAAGAGCGGGCATGGCCGCTACGTTTGTAGTTCTGGCTATTCAAAAACTAGCGATACGAGGGAACATGGGATTCGTCTTGCCGTTGACGAGTGCTCACGGACCTGATTGGGAAGATACTCGTAGACTGATCGAAAGATGTTTCCAGCATATCACCGTGCTCGCCGTTGCAGGTGGAGAAGCCGTAGGGACAGAATCACTCTCAGCCGACACTAATTTGGAAGAAATGTTGTTGGTTTGCAGGAATAGGATGAGAACTCCTTCCCTTTCTCCAGCAGAACCATCGATAGAACAAACTATTCACTGTGTTACTCTCTTTAAGTCCACGACTAGATCAGGCGAATCGAGCGAAATAGCCAAAGCTATCGAAATTACGTCAAAGAATCTAGACGCAAGTTCCAGCCAGGTATCGTTGCCAATTCTTGTAGGTGATGATTCAGTTGGTGAAATAACGAAGCTAAAGGTTTCTGGTGACGGCAAACCTTGGTTCCCGGTAGGAGTCACACAACCAGAGTTAACAAGATCGACACGGAATCTGACACTTGGTAATCTGAGTTTTCAGGACATCGAGCATAAGTTCGGCCTCGACATGTCTACACTGGGCGATGTATTTGAGATTGGGTACGGTGAAAACTCAATTGGTTATAAACATGGTTCAAAACCTTCTGTTGGACCCTTTGAGTTCATCCCAATTCACCGTAGGGAAGACCTCTATAAACAAAACCTCTCTTTGTGGGAGGCAGATAGTAAGCAACAGGATGCTTTGAAAGTCCAACCAACTCACTACGGCGTGTATTCTGCGGCCCACACTACAGAGGATGAGAAAAGGGTGGAGACTTCAAAGGGATTTTTACACGTTCAACAAGGAATGCGCTGGACATCTCAGAGAATCTTGGTCGCCGGTACAGAACAGAAGGTACATGGTGGGAGAGCATGGAGAACCTTACTCAATTCAGACAGACGAATTAGATCTGCATTCGCTCTATGGGCGAATTCGACTCTTGGAATGATCATCTATTGGAGTAGCGGACTTCGGACGCAAGATGGTAGGACGACGATCAGGACAAAGGCCACCGCAAGAGTTCCTTGCCCCAGTTTTGACCAGCTAACCTCTGAACAACTGGACGAGGTTCAAGCAAACTTTGAGAAGCTTTCGACTGAACGCCTCTTGCCAGCATGTCAAGCACATCGCGATCCTGTCAGAAAGGAAATAGACGTAGCTGTGATACGGATGCTGGGATTGTCAAAGGATGTGATTTCCGAACTGGCAAAAGTTCGATGGCTTTGGTGCAACGAGCCATCTGTTCACGGGAATAACAAAGAGGCATTAGATGGACTAGACGCGAGAGAGGGTTTTTAAGTGGCTCTCTCAATGTGCATCTACAGATCACTGCGTATTTTGCTTATCGGTGCCGAGTAACAGTTTGGACTAATTTTGGTGAGTAGATATTGCACAATTACTCTATGCTGTTCCGAGTTTCATGCACACCTAATAGTCCTAATCCAAAGGCCGGGCCATGAAGAACCATTAGATCAGCGCAACTACCCCAAAAAGAATTTGCAGAAAATATCTGACATAGCTTCTTTCGTGGGGTGTCGACGATGCATTCAGTCTCCACCTTGATGACGCAAGTTCAGGCGCGGTCTGTCCACTGGACCGGGTCCCCGAGTCTAATAGGTTCCACAGCAAATTTAGAATTTACGTCGCAGAATCCGAGTTCTCAGTTGTTACCTCTTCAAAATCTGTTCGGTCCAACTCAAAAAGTTTTCCATTTGCTTTGCTGACCTTGCCACTCTTGAATTGGATTAGCTCCGCGTCCGATAAAGCTGTTCGCACCTTGTTGAATACGTCACCCGAATCTTGATATTCCGGGAAATCCTTTGACGATAAATACTCTTCGTCTGAATTCTCTAGCCGTTTGATGATCTCTTTCGCAACAATCAGTTGTTCCGTAGTGAACATCAACAGTTCAGCATCTTTTTCGCGAACTGGAGGTTTGTGGTTATCGGGTTGATGTATCCATGTTTGTAGCTTGAGTCCGAAATCGTCTCTGTCAGATTGCCTTCGTAGGAAGTCATTGAGGACTTGTGGATCGGGCTCATATCTGACAGGTTCTGTAAGTTCGCGCCACTGAGAATAATCGTCGTACTGTTCTAGAAGCATTACCCCAATCCCTTGCTTCGTTGCTTCTCTTACCACTGAGGAAATTTGGCTGGCATCTGGTCGTTCCCCTCCTTCGTGCCAGATATACAAGACACTTGCGTAGTGTGAAGAACGACGATGGGCGAGTGCTTCATAAATACCAATTAGTGGCAAGCCTATCTTCACTTCAAACGTGTGAACATCCACAAACTTACTGGGAAGATAGGGAAGCACCTTTCCGCCAACCACAGTTATATCCGGTCTGGCCCACTCCCCAGTCGCAACGCCTCCCTCATGGTGGGTGTCGAGGACAGCCAAGAACCTATGTCGATGATGATACTCCCTTCCATCTTCGAGTGCCCAAAATCTTTCAAGTTCATCTTGTATGGCTGGATAGTAGTGAGCTTCTTTCCCGTCCGACTCTAGTCGTCGCTCTTTGCTTTTGGCATAGGCTCCTTCTCGCTCCATAATAAAGCTGTCCTTGACCATCTGATCAAGGACTTTTTTGAACCTCTGATTGAAAGGCACTTTTTTGCCGTCCTTTTCAATATCTTTTTGTATTAGGTCGTTATAGACATCCTCGTTGAGATCTTTGAAAGACTTCAAGTCATCACCGGATGGCCATTTCGTACCCTTACCCCCGCGCAACGGCGGCAAGTTTCGATAAATGGCTTTCGCTAGGAGATCATCTCGGCGACCGAGCTTCTCGCCGTTGATTCGTAATTCACCAAAATATGACGCATGTAGGGAGCTCACGATTCGAAAACCTTTTTAATTGAACTAGTGCGGCTTGATCCATAACCATCTTGGGTTCCACCGAACATGGTAAATCTCAGCGTGTTAGTTTAGTCTGTCACGAGGAGGAAAGAAGCGCTAATACTCAACTTCATCTCACGCAAATCACTGAACTGGTCAGGCTAAGAGCAGAACAATTGGGATTTGCATTTGTCTGGTCCAATTTGCACAATAGCATTCGCCGAGTAATGGGTATGAACGAAGTTCAAAAAAGTGGACAAGATTTATTTCGGAGAGTAGGTTCAAACAATTCAGGCATTTATGAACTTACACCGAAAGGTAGATATTGGACTGGATGAGATTTCCTATATTCCTATAGGTGCTTCCTCAAATAATTCACTGGATTACCCCTCTTCCATGGGACTGGGTAAGATCGGCGGCTTCGCCCGTACTGTTTGAGCTGGCGTCAATGTAATTTCCTCGAACAGTAAATCTGGTGTAGCTACGCTCATGATATTTGTTGCTGTACTAGGAGGCGACCCAACAGCATATCTGCCCATGTGCGTCTTGACATTAACGCGTTCTGACGCGGCGATGATATCTTTGAAATTACTCAACACGAACTGTGATACACGACCCTGTTGCATGAGTTCCTGAGTACCGTCTGGATAGACCTTGTAGACCTCATTGATCATCATGCTCTTTGGTTGACTTCCAATTACTCCTACACCTCGAACCGCGCGTTTCGCTAAGATGCCGTACTCTAGCCCCCTATCACTAACGAGTAGTTGAAACTCTTCCAGCATTTCCTCATTAGAAAATCCTCTGTTCGTCTCAATGATCAGATTGGTCGGGACCGGGCCCCGACCCGCCAGTCGATTTCCGGTGCTCTGATCAATACCTTCGACGGGTTGCCTACTAGTCAACAGTCCCCGAAGTATTCCCCTTTCGATAAGGTTGGTTCTTGTTGCTAAGACACCTTCGGCATCAATTGGAATCGTCCCATGCAAGGGCACGCCATTGTACGACTCAAGCAGAGAATCGTTGTAAACCGTAAATTCTCGAGGTAGAACTCGAGCACCTATTTTTGTTTGAAATGGATTGTTGGGAATACTTGCGACACGAATTTGATTATTAGACAGCTTTCTTATAGCGTCTTTCTGAGCGATGAAGGCGGAACCTAGAAAGTGTGCCGCTAATTCAATAGCCGCTCCTTCCACGAAAAGAACAGGTCCGTTGTAGTTCTCCAACTCATTTGCGGAGCGCATTGCAGCAATCGTCTCAGCCACGGAGCGGACTTCATCTTTGAAAGTTTCTACGTCCTGGAATTGATCCGACCGACGAACCACGTCTGATACAGTATCTAAAAGGGGCGCACCGTTTTCGGCCTGGGTGCTGATTACGACCGTGAGTTCGGCTATGTCGTCGACTCGCGTGAACGACGTGCCTTCACTATCCAAATAGTAGTCTTGGTGAATGTCCACGGTAATTGCGGTGTTGGAATTCAAAATCTCGGGATAATCGCTTAACACCGAGGAAATATCGTTCACTCTCTTCGCAATGGCATCGCGATCTAATTTTCCATGCCTACGATTATCTCGAAACGTGACAGGTTCTTGCCGGGAGAAGTCAGCGACTTCGTAGTCGACTGAATTGTTGTCTAACGCAGTAGTTTTTTCACCATAGATTTCAACCGCATTCTTATACGCGCTATCCGTCAGTAGCCATAGGTGATGACGAAGAATTTCATAGTCGAATTCAAGAGGCACGTCAGGAGTGGTCAGTGGGAAGTTATTACTACGTCGATTTACCAGAAAATTAGTATTGTCTAGCTCGTATGAACCAACGCGAACCTGCACTTCTAGTGTGTTAGATGCAACTTGAGATTCTGATCGAATGCCACCTAGCATACTGTTCATTTGAATCTGTTCGTCTTGATGTAGCGTGTAGGAAATGAAATATGGTGCAGTACTGTCCTGGCCGGTAAGCATTTTCATTGAACGTTCGAGAGAATCTCCCATGGCTTGAAACACTATTTGCTCAGAGGCAATGGCGGTGTAGGAAGCTACGAAGAACAACAGGAACGAGAGGGGTTTCATCATTGTTGCAAACTTCATAGTTGAAAATCCTCTACTGACAGCGGTGCAGGGAGAATGGGTAGGCGACCTTCATTGGAGGCTTTTTTCTGAACCTCAATCTGTTTCACAAGTATTGCAGGTGAGACTGCCGAAACTGGCACGGATCCTGACTCAGCTCCGCACCAACCGTTGAAGACATCCGTCTCTTCACTCGCTGCAACGATTCGGCTGAAAGCAGTCAATGGCGTACCAATCAAATCCACACCGCGAACCAATTCTTCGGTCCCGTCTAGATAAATCTTGTAGACAATCGTCGGCTGGACGTTAAATGCATTTGGCATGCCACGATTGGTGAATGTGAAACCACCCTGAATGTCGTCGAATAGAAGACCGAAATCCTTGCCTTGTTCTCTGGCTTCCTGTAGGAGCAACTCTTTTAAATCCGACAAAGGTACTCGGTCGCTGACATCAACGATTAGGTTAGATTGACGAGATACTGGCTTGAAACCAGGTTGTTTTCTTCCGTGTCCATTCGAATGGGGAAACTCCTCAAGCGGAGCGCGTGACATTAGAAACCCTTTCAGCACGCCGTTCTCAATGGCTGTCACTCGTCGTGACTTGATTCCCTCGTTGTCGAACCGATATGCGCCCATCAAGTCGATGTCACCTAGTCTGTCAATGGTCGGATCGAAATAGACGTTAAACGTTGCTGGTAAGACCTCTTGATTGACCATTTCCTTAAACGTTTGTGCGTCACTCTGCAGTCGCAATCGGTGACCTTCAAGTCGGTGTCCGAGAATCTCATGGAAAAACACGCCGCTGGCCCTACCTGAAAGAATTGCGGGTCCGGTATACGGCTCGACTAAGGGAGCTTCAAGCAATGAGAGAAGTTCTTGCTTGATCTGCTGAGCACTTGCTAGTAGTTCCTTTTTGTTCGGTAGTCGGTCGAGGGTATGAGAAGAAAACTGAGCGCTTCGACTCATACTCTCTCCTTGTTTGTTTTGACCGGTAACCTGCAAGGAAATGGTGTACATAAGGTGCGATTGCTTGATAGACGAGCCTTCGCTGTTCACGAAGAAGGAGTTGGTTCTTGAACCTGTAAGCGACGTGCCACCGGTGTAGATTTCAGACGGTCTGTCTCGAAATACTCGAGACATTTCATTCAATATTTTTTGCCACTTAGATTCATTCCACTTGAGTTTTAGGTCTCGTTCTACCGCTTCTTGGGGTGTGCTGACAGAGAAATCAGGATCTGTGGTTGAGTCTCTTGAGTTAAGGTTTGCTGAGTTTTTCAAATTCTCGAAGACTTGCGAATTTGCCTTATATGCAGCATCCGTTGCCGCCCAAAGAGTCTGACGTAGTGCTTTTGGAGTTTCTAAGGATATCGGGGCAGACACCGTCCTTGGATCGGAATTCTGGCGAGTATTCGGCAACAATGCGGTATTGTCAAATTCTGGGTCGCCTACACGCAACTCTACATCCAATGTACTGATGCGATTGGTCGATGCAAACTGGCTTTGACCAAAACTAGAAGCGAGCGCTTTGCGCTCCGTTTCAAAGATTTCGTAACTGAGGTAGTGCAAGGGGTTTTCTTGCTGAGTCAATGTCTCTACGGACCGCTCTAGCTCTGTGTTCATTGCCTCGAGAATTTCTGAGTCGGACAATGCTTGCACAGACAGCGCTGAGCAAAGGAGCATTACCCCACATCCTGCTGAGACGATAGCTGATAAGGCAGTACTACGATTGCGGTAAGTCATTTTCGATTCGCGTTCCTGTAGATTGATTGAGTTAAGTCACAATCCGAGACACGGAGTTTTCGAGATACTCCTGTCGACCGGAGGTAGGGCTTAGAGTTGGATTGTTGGTCTGGATATAGCTATCTAGATCAGATAAGCCTAGCTTGTCTCCCAGAATATCAGTACCGAAGGATTTGTCCCAGCCGGCATAACGATCTTTCACATGGCTGTCTAGGACGTTTGATTCCAGGAGTTCCACTGCATTCAGTAGTGCTTTAGCAAGCGTATCCATGCCGCCGATGTGACCGTAGAAGAGATCGTCTCTAGCAACACTCTGTCTTCGAAGTTTTGCATCGAAGTTAAAGCCACCACTTTCAAAACCGCCACTCTTGAGGATTTCGTAAAGCACAAGTGTGCAATCCTGTACATTGTTGGGAAATTGGTCGGTATCCCAACCGTTCTGCGGATCGCCTCGGTTGGCATCGACGCTACCGAAGATATCGTTAGCGATGGCAAAGGCTACTTCGTGATGAAAACTATGTCCGGCCAAAGTGGCGTGATTGCATTCAATATTGAGTTTGATTTCTTTTTCCAACCCATATTTTTGTAGGAATGCATAGCAAGCCGCACCGTCGTAGTCATATTGGTGTTTGGTTGGCTCACACGGCTTCGGTTCTATTAAAAGTGTTCCCTTGAATCCAATCTTGTGCTTGTACTCGGCAACCAGTTGCATGAATTTGCCTAACTGTTGGGACTCCCGACGTAAATCGGTGTTAAGAAGCGTGTCGTAGCCCTCTCTTCCACCCCAAAGTACATAGTTCTTACCACCTAACCTATTGGTAAGTTCCAGAGCTTGTTTGACCTGCGAGGCAGCGTACGCGAAAACTTCAGGGTCTGGGTTGGTGGCTGCTCCCGCCGCATACCGAGGATGTCCGAATAAGTTTGCAGTACCCCAAAGCAGTTGAATACCGGTCGAATCTTGCGCTTGTGCCAGTTCGTCACCCAAGGTTGCAAGATTGTGGGCAGTTTCTTTAGCGGAAGATCCTTCCGGTGCGACATCGCGATCATGAAAACAGTAATAAGGAACACTGAGCTTGGTGAAAAACTCAAAGGCCGCGGCTAGTTTGTCGCGCGCGCCATCGAGCGAATCTTCCCAAGGTCTATCCCAGGTACCGTCCCCGAAGACATCATCGCCTGGTGCGGCGAAGGAGTGCCAGTAGCAGACTGCAAAGTTCAAATGCTCTGCCATCGTCTTGTTGAGAACTATTTGCTCTGGGTTGTAATAACGAAATGACAGTGGCTTGTTGCTATCGGGTCCCAGGTACTTAATGGGTTCTACGTTTTTAAAAAATGACATGGTTCTAAGTGAGATGGATTTTCAGGAAAAAAGTTAGTGGATTTTGGTCGTTTTCAAAGGTTGAGTGGGGATACGAGGTTGTTGTCCGTTTCAATATCGCTCAAATGATCCTTTGAGCTGACGATAGGCTTCTCGGTAAAGCTCATATCTCCGGCCTATTTCTTCATTGTGGGTTGACGTAGGTGCGATGACCTGGCGTATCGGCACAGGAACGCAAACCTCTTCTACTGTGCTATCAGTGTCCCCCAGGATGGCCAATCGAGCTGCACCGAGCGCTGGACCTACCGCCGCTTCTTCTCTGTAAATGAGTGGCATATTGAGTACGTCTGCGATTAGTTGACCCCATAGATCACTTTGTGTGCCACCACCAATTACACTCACCGAAGAAAGATCGGCCCCTGCATTCAATAAAACGTCTCGGCAATCTCTTA
>MPMU01000095.1 GCA_002238665.1 Gammaproteobacteria bacterium bin55 | reverse complement strand
TAAAGGTCCTAATTGAGAAATCCCAAAAGACCCATACGTTAGGAATCTCAGAACGGTCCCCCATTCCACTGAAGAAACAACCAGTTGGTGAGCTTAAAGGGTTGCTAGATTTGAAACCTGCTTGTATACGTAGAAATGAGCTAGTTCTGTCGGAAGAGATCAGCACTCGATTGAATCAAGTCCTACTCGAACAGCGACAAAAGGCCAAATTATCTGAGTTTGGTCTTCTTCCTCGCAATAAGTTGCTTTTCTTAGGACCGCCTGGTACAGGGAAGACTATGTCAGCGACTGTACTAGCTACTGAGCTCAAGTTACCGCTGTATACGGTGGTTCTAGACTGTTTAATGACCCGTTTCATGGGCGAAACGGCGGCAAAACTTCGATTAATTTTTGACTATATCAAGCAGGCAAAGGCTGTTTATCTGTTTGATGAATTTGATGCGATTGGTACACATCGGGGAGCGCAGAATGACGTAGGGGAAATTAGGCGTGTCCTGAATTCTTTTCTCTTATTTATCGAGCAAGATACTTCGGAAAGCATCATTATTGCAGCAACAAATCATCCTAAGCTGTTGGATGAAGCACTCTATCGCCGTTTTGATGACATCATCCTCTTTGAGAATCCAGGTCCAGAACAGATAAAGCGGCTCATTGAAAATCGAATGTGCATGTTTAATACGAATCACTTGGAATGGAACAAGATTAGTGCAAAAGCGATGAATCTAAGTTCGGCAGAGATATCTAGGGCCTGTGAAGATGCAGCCAAAGAAGCAGTACTAAACCATGAAGGAGAATTCAGCTCTTCGTTGCTTCTTAAGGCGATTGAACATCGTCAGATTATGATCAAATAACACAACGTGCCGGACCGTAAGTCGCACATCCTGATTAAAGGATTCGAGCACCGTGAGGAGTTTGGATCTGCGGTGCAAGGTAGAAGCCGGCCCATTCCGCAGCAAAACCGGCACCAACGTGGTCATTCACTATTGAGGCAATATGACAATGTTTTGATAAATCATGCGGAGCGACGAAACCCAGCTGGACCCCCAGTTACCGAAAAGATGGAGATGTATCTATAAATAATCGGAACGCCCCATCTGTCAGCTAGCTCTCAAGAATCTTGATATCTCTATTGGTTTCGATCTTCGTTCATTGCAAGCGGTAGGAGACCAAGAGTGCGTCAATGTAGTTGCGCCCATAGAAAAGGCACCATGACTTCCAGAGCAAACTCGAACAGAACCTTGACCCTTTAAAAGATCACAATGATGGTGGATTTCCCAATATTTGGTTGCGGCCAAAGACAATTCTCAAAGGATCCTTACACCCATCAAGCTCATCAGTAGCCAACGCAACCAAAAAAGCCATACCTGCCAAAAATACAACTGTACATATTTACTAAAATTTAACCATGGTCACAAAGAAAGAACGCACAGAGAAAAAACCATGGGATCCACAATTCAAGCGACGTGTTTATGTACGTAATCGCTCAAGTCTGTCACATGTTGAAAAACCGTATCTTGATCTATTAGATCATTACAAGCTCAAGTATCTAGATGAGCCTGATCGCTCCTTTCTCTCACCCCGACCTTTACTGGTCGAGATTGGTTTTGGCAACGGTCGAATCTTATCGGAATTTGCGAGACGCTATCCAGACTGGAACTGCCTCGGAGTAGACGTTTATAAGCCAGGGATCGCACAACTGATAAAGCAATGCGAGCAACTCAAGCTGAAAAATGTCCGCATTCTTATGAATGAAGGACACACGGTATTAGAGCAAATGCCTAACCGTTCAATTGATAAGCTGTGGGTGTTCTTTCCAGACCCATGGCCGAAAACCAAACATCACAAGAGACGACTTGTAACGCCTGAGTTCGTCGACTTGGTTTCCTATAAGGTGCGAGGAAATCGATACATCAATCTAGCCACTGATGCCGATGACTACGCCTTAGAAATCCACCGTGCATTTATGGATCACGGTCTTTTTTGGGGTGGAAAATCACGACGATTGAAGGGATTGCCAATCAGCAAATATGAGCGTCGCGGACAACGATTGAAGCACAATATGCATTACTTCGAGTTTACTCGTCTAGATGTAGAAATCGCCCGACCGCAAAATCCAAGTGTCGGTAACCAAATTCAGTCAGAGCCAATCTGTCCGGTTGCATTACTCCCTCCGCCACCAACTCCGAAATAGTCTCTTCAATGATTGACAAACAGAGTCCTGTTCTTTGCGTGAATAGCTGTTTTGGGACACCGTTTTTCAATCGGAGAGCATTCATCATGAACTCCACTGAAAGGTCTTCCGTTGCAATCTCGGACACCATTCTCTTGCTATTTCTTAAGTAAGAGTCTGGTTGCTTAGGTTTTCTTGTGCGTTGTATTCCGTTCGGTGTGGTCAACTTGCCGTGCGCACCTGCGCCAATACCGATGTAATCGCCAAATTCCCAGTAATTGACATTGTGTTTACATACCTGTCCTTCTCTTGCGAAAGCAGAGACTTCGTATCGTTCATAGCCTTGCTTCGCCAATAGATCAATACCTCGTTCACTCATTTCGGCACGATAATCGTCTGATGTCAGTAAGGGAGGTCTCCGACCGAACACGGTATTTGGTTCAATCGTCAGTTGATACCAACTGATATGGGTCGGATCTAAAGCAATAGCCATGTTCAAGTCGTGCAATGCCTGTTCTATGCTCTGATTAGGAAGCCCGAACATTAGGTCGATGTTGATTGCTTGTATTCCGCTCCGAGTTGCTTGTTCGATAGCGTCCTTTGCTTCCTGTGAGGAGTGTATGCGGCCAAGTGCCCTTAGATGTTCAGGGTCGAAAGACTGTACTCCGATCGAGACACGATTAATTCCAACACTTTGATAGCTGGCAAAATCATCTCGCTCTATCGTTCCTGGATTCGCCTCGAGTGTAATCTCGTTGTCGTAGCCAATGCCTAATCCAGTGAACAACGCGCGGTAACTCTCTGCATGGAAGAGACTGGGTGTACCACCGCCTATGTAGACTGAAGAGACATCGAATTCGGTGAGTGATTTTTCGTTTTGGAAATCTTCTACCAGCCTGCTGATATATTGCTCTTCGTTAATTGTGTCCGGTCTTACATGTGAGTTGAAATCACAATACGGACACTTTCGCTCACACCAAGGTATATGGATGTATAGTCCCGTCATCCGAACATTCCGTTCCGGTGAACGACACGAATTCTCATGTCTCTTAACTTGGACAAACCGGCGATTGCATCAAGTTAGATCAGAATTTCTAATCATTTCCAACAGTCTACGAACTGCCTTTCCACGGTGACTTAGCTCGTTCTTTCGGGCTCTGGGTAATTCTGCCGATGTGCATCCTTCTTCATCGACATAGAAATGTGGATCGTACCCGAACCCATTTAAACCACGCGGTTGCTCAATGATTCTTCCTTCCCACGTTCCCTCGGCAAGGATTGGACTGTTATCTTGCGGGTTCCGTACGAGCACGAGGACGCACTGAAAACGAGCAGTGAAGTCCACAAATGAACTGTCTATGCGAGCTAGTTCTTGACATAGTTTGCTATTGTTTTCCGTGGCTGTTCCATCTTCCCCTGCATATCTCGCTGAGTAAACTCCAGGCGCACCATCCAAAGCATCTACTACCAGGCCAGAATCATCTGCTAAAGCTGGCAGACCAGCACCAGCACTGGCATGCCTCGCCTTTAGAAGCGCATTACCCAAGAACGTCTGTTCAGTCTCTTCCGCTGAATCTAGACCGAACTCAGATTGAGATCGAAGGTTGAGTCCTAACGGTAAAAGTAACTCTCTAAGTTCAGTAAGTTTGCCCTGATTTGAACTAGCTAATACCAGATATTTCGCCATGAAGAACTAGCGGCAAAGCAGTGGCGCGTTAGCCTTAAGCTGCAACGCCGTCGAAAATTTTACCTGGATTGAGAATACCATTAGGGTCTAAAGTTCGCTTGAGTGTTCGCATCAGATCGAGCTCAATTCCATTTCTCGATATGTCTAGATACGGTTTTTTCTCAAGCCCTACCCCGTGTTCCGCTGAAACCGATCCACCTATATCTCTGAGTGGTTCATAGACACATTTCTCTACGGCTGGATGGGTGGAATGATCGTTTCCGGCCGAAATAGCAAAATGCAAATTTCCGTCACCCATATGTCCGAATGTGAACATCGTAAATTCTTCAAAGGTTGTCTCTAATCCTGTCCGCACAGTCGAGACATAGTTTTCCATATTAGGAATAGGTAAACTCACGTCGAAAATGTAATTAGGTTGGAATCTGGTTGTCTGTTCCACATCATCGCGCATTGCCCAGATTCGCCTACGATGAGATTCGCCTTGAGCAACGACAGACTCTGCAACTAACCCAGACTCATGGGCATCGTGTAGAGCGTTTTCCAATCTTTCTTTATCGCCATCTGGATCACCGCCAAGTGCCTCAATCAGCACGTAGTACGGATAATCCTGCGAAAGCGGCGGCTCCTGTAATGCTGGTGGAGTGGTAACGAGACGGTAGAAGTCATTCCACAACACTTCAAAGGCAGCCAAAGTGCCTCCTAACCTCGCATCCATGAGCTTTAGCAACTTGGGTAATTGACGGAACTCATTGACTGCGGCAAATACAGTCTCCTGACTTCGCGGTTGCTCCCTTAGCCGAAGAACAGCTCGAGTGACAACGCCCAAACTACCTTCAGTACCAATAAATAGCTGCTTCAGATCAAAGCCTGCATTGTTCTTGATCATTTCATTCATAGAACTAACCACCGAACCATCCGCTAGAACAGCTTCAGTACCCAGCACCATGTCTCGTGTCATTCCGTACCGAATGACTCGATTGCCTCCGGCGTTAGTGGCGATATTGCCTCCCATCGTACAACTGCCGCGAGCACCGAGATCAAGAGGATAAAACAGACCAACTTGCTCGGCGGCCTCTTGTACGGACTGAAGTAGAACCCCTGCTTGCACCGTCATCGTACGATTCACAGGATCGATGCTTTCAATCTCAGTCATTCGCTCCAATGAGAGAATCAGATCGTCTTCGCTAGTAATAGCGCCTTCAACCAATCCTGTCAATCCTCCGTGAGCCACGATCTTTTGACCGATCTCGTTACAGAGTTTCAGTACTGCGCTGACTTCCGCCGTATTCTTGGGTCTAACGATCGCTTTAGCTTCTATGGCTTCATGATCCCAGATTCCCCGAGCTCTTGACGACACGTCATCGTCTAACAGAACATGCTGAGATCCGACGATATCGGCGAGTTTTTGTATTAAGTCCATGATTTGATTACAACTGTGTGAATGAATTTTTGATTGTTTTTTGCAAGCAACGCTATTGTACCAGTCTTGCTTAGCGCGCAAAGCTTCAAAAGGGCTTGGAATTCTCAAACATTTTCACTGGATTTAACAGTGGCTCTCCTTAGTGAGCACTCCGAAATGGCTTGTGCTTGAGAGACCGCAAGGAATCGTATTTCGTAGACACCGAGCTTGCTCCTTAATATTCACCACTTATTTTGCTTTCAACTCCATTGATTCGCCGACGATTTAGCTTCCTTGACACGATCTATCCTCAAACTAAACCACTTAGAACCGTTTGCGATTGGCGGTACTCGACGATGCTATATCCATCCTGACAATCCTTGTCTCTGCGTAAAAGTTCTCAGAGAAGATCGTACTCCCCGTGAACGCAGACGTTTAGTTGCTGGACCAAAGAGATTTTTACCGCTACAAAGGTTCGACGATCAATGGAAAGAACAACGCGCATACGATGAATTGCTCTCGAATCTAACGGATGCAACTTGGCAACACGTACCCGAGTATTTCGGGACTGTTGATACCGACTTAGGGCTAGGCATTGTGTCCCGAGTATTTAGGAATCACGACGGGAAGTTTCCGCAGACGCTAGAAGATCTCCTGCCAATTGAAGGAATCACAGATGCGTTGCGAGATGCCATCCAAGAGTTCAAGCAGTGGTTACGAACCGACTTATTCTTGAGTCGACATCTATTGCCGCACAACATCATCGTCGTCAAGCTAACGGACACTTCGTACCGGCTTGTAATAGTTGATGGTATTGGAAACTCCGAGATGATCCCAATATCGAGCTGGTTCAAGTTCTTCGCGAGAAACAAGATCGAACGGAAAATCCGTTACTTTGATTTCCGGATAAATGAGCTATTGAAATAGCTCTGGAGAGCAAACGAATTTACGTTCTGATTAACGTAGCGCTAAAGCCCTGGCTCTAAAAATTCAGACTGGTCCGAACTTAGTGAGTCACCGGAGGTAATGCTACTGCGTTTGGATCTGCGCCAAAGTAGAGAACCCTGGTTGCGTATGCATAGTCAGCTTCAAATGCCATCAGGTACATGAGTACCAAGAGGAACAAAGTAGGGAGCAATATCGCCAATATGAGTGCAGGTCGTTCCCATTTCATGTGCATGAATACCGCAACGATAAATCCTGCCTTCAGTAGCATGAACACGAGGATGAGGAACCATCGTGCCATACCTTCAAATCCAGCTATGTCAACGTAGTAGGACCCAGCGCTAAATACGAATAACAGAAACCAAACAAGGAAGTAAACCTTGATGGGATGTTGTTGGCCTTGCGATGCCATTTTTCAGGATACTCCTACTACCACAGATAAAAGAAAGCGAAAATAAATACCCACACCAAGTCAACAAAGTGCCAGTACAGACCGGTGATTTCCACGATGTCGTAGCCTTTCTTATCGTATTTACCCATTCGTACACGAAACGCGATAATCGCTAGGTAAGCAACACCCGCAGATACGTGCAATCCATGGAATCCGGTCACCATAAAGAAAATCGAACCAAACTGAGGCGCGGCCTCCATCTGATTCTCCCAAGCGTATATACCCTCGGAAATTAACTTACTCCACTCAAACGCCTGCATACCGACAAACGAAAGGCCTAATAGAGCAGTCGCAAGCATGAGCCAAAACACGCCGTTTTTGTTTCCTCGGTAACCCATATTGACAGCCAGCGCCATCGTACCGCTTGACGTGATCAAAATGAACGTCATGATCGCAATAAGTAACAACGGCACGTTCATACCAAATACGGTAAGCCCAAAGACCAAACTTGGCTCTGGCCAGGGGGCGCCGGTGGTCATGCGAATGGTCATATAGCTGACCAGGAAACACGTGAAGATGAACGTGTCTGAGAGAAGGAAAATCCACATCATCGCCTTGCCCCAAGGTACACCCTTGAAGACGGTTTGATCCGAAGACCAATCGACGACGGTGCTCTCTATAGCACCCTGTGGATTCTGATTCGTTGCTTCAGCCATTAATTCTCTTACTTAAAAAGTTAAGTGCTTTATTTATGCGGGGCTACGTTGCGGCTCGTTTTGAGCGATGAAGTCCTTGTCATGACCCGGAACGCTATAGTCATATGCCCAGCGATGAACAGTAGGCAACGTATCTCCCCAATTTCCGTGCTCCGGTGGAGTCTGTGGCGTACACCATTCAAGACTTGCAGCACCCCAAGGGTTAGGACTTGCCTTCTCACCCCGGAAGTAACTGTAAACCAAGTTGTAGATGTAGAGTAGCTGAGATGCACCCACAACTAGAGCTACGATCGTAATCACGTCGTTGAGATAGTGTGCACTCATCGGATAGAAATCCGACACACCTAAGTTGTCAAAGTAGCGTCTCGGTGTACCAATAAACCCAAGGTAGTGCATCGGGAAGTAAATGATGTAGGTACCCAGGAAAGTTATCCAGAAGTGGACACGTCCGATTCGATCATTCAACATCCGTCCGGTGATTTTTGGATACCAGTGATAAATTCCGCCAAAGATTACCAGAATCGGTGCCACACCCATAACCATGTGGAAGTGAGCTACCACAAAGTAGGTGTCGGATAACGGCACGTCGATAATCACGTTACCTAGGAACAGACCTGTAATACCACCCAAAATAAACGTCAGCACAAACGAAAGTGCGTAAAGCATAGGTACGGTGAGCCGCACGTTTGCGCGCCAAAGCGTCAGAATCCAGTTGTAAACCTTGATCGCTGTCGGCACTGCAATAATGAGTGTCGTAGTCGCAAAGAAGAACCCAAAGAATGGGTGCATTCCAGCAACAAACATATGGTGAGCCCAAACAATGAACGACAGGATGCCAATCGCAACAAGCGCCCAAACCATCAATCGGTAGCCGAAAATATTCTTTCGGGCATTCACCGAAATAATGTCAGAGACAACACCGAACGCCGGTAATGCCACGATGTAGACCTCTGGATGTCCGAAAAACCAAAACAGATGTTGGAATAAGAGCGGCTGTCCGCCGGAGTACTCTAGATGCTCACCTAAAGAAACGATCGCTGGCATGAAGAAGCTAGTTCCGATCCACTTATCCAGCAACATCATGATGGCACTCACGAATAATGCCGGGAACGCCAGAAGACCTAAGAAGGTAGCCATGAATATGCCCCAAACTGTCAGTGGCATACGCATGAGCGTCATGCCGCGAGTTCGAGCTTGCAATACCGTGGTAATGTAATTCAGTCCACCCATCGTGAACGCAACGATAAACACCGCGAGTGAGGCGAGCATCGTGGTGATGCCCCATTCATTTCCGGGTGTACCTGCCGTTATCGTCTGTGGCGGGTAAAGTGTCCAGCCGGCACCAGTCGGCCCTCCTGGCACGAAATACCCAACCAGCAAAATCAGTACAGAGAGCAAGTAAACGTGATAACTCAGCATGTTCACGAATGGAAAAGCCATATCTCTGGCTCCGCACATCAGTGGGATACAGAAATTTCCAAACGCGCCTAGTAAGAATGCCGTGAGCAGGTAGATCACCATGATCATGCCATGCATCGTGATGGCCTGATAGTAGAAATCAGGACTCATGATTTCCCATTCTGGGAAGGCAATCTGGATCCGCATGAGATCTGATAGCACCAATGCCACCAAACCTACCGCAATTGCGGTAATTCCGTATTGAACCGCAATGACCTTATGGTCTTGACTGAACCAGTACTTCGTCCACCAACTATGTGGATGCGAAAGCTCCATTGACTCCTGATAAGGAATTTCAGCTTGCGCCATTCAATACCTCTATGTGTTTCGGCTTATTTAATTATGAATTCTGTGAGTAGAAATAAAGCTGTCTATCTGGTCACAATGGATCTAACTAAATCCTAAAGTGCTTCTGTAGCCTCTTCCACGGATGTCTGTGCCTGCAGGAACTGCATGAGTGCATGTAGGTCCTCCTCCGACAACTCATATGGAATCATCGTTGGTGCGAACCCAGCCACGATTTTTGCCGTTGGATCTACGATCGACTCACGGACATACTGCTCGTCTATGACAACTTGAGTACCATCGGTCATCTCCACTGATCGGCCCCACATATCCAACCAGGTTGGTCCAACTGTAGCAGAGCCATCCAATGAGTGACATGCGAAACAACCGTTCTTGTCAGCGACCATGCGGCCTTCCGCGACGATTGGTTCTTCTGGTTTTCGCCCAGCTTTCATTTCCGCGTAGGTAACTTGATTAGATAACCAGTTGCGATAGTCTTCCTCAGTGTCCAGATATAACGTGCCACGCATATTAAAGTGGCTCTTGCCACACAGCTCCGCGCAGAGTATGTCAAGTTCACCAACTTCCGTCGGTCTGAACCAGAAATAGGTCACCATACCCGGCACCATATCCATTTTTGCACGGATTCGTGGCACCCAAAAGTCGTGCAAAACATCCTTGGATCGAAGTAGCATCTTGACGTTGCGGTCAACCGGCAGATGCAGTGTATTTGTCGTGATCAGAATATCGTCTTCACCATGCGGGTCACCTTCATTGATGCCGAACGGATTGAGTGAGTCGATGTTCTCGGTCGAAACCGTCCCGAATATGCCATCCTCGCCAGGAAGTCTGAATTTCCATGTCCATTGTTCTCCTTGGACTTCCACTTCCATGGCGTCTGCAGGAACGTTGATGTAGTCATCCCAAACAATTAACCCTGGTGCTAGCATGACCACCACGCCAATCGTGGTGATACCTGTGAGCCATTTCTCCAATGGCGCATTCTCAGGTTCGTAGCGAGAGAAACGACCTTCGCGGTATTTGTACTTGTTGATCGCCCATGCCATGAACGCGCCGAGGATTACAAACGCAACACCACAGATCCAGAACGTGATATATACCGTAACGTCAATGAACTGCCATTGAGACGCAATGGGTAAAAATGCCCATGGGTTCAAATAGTGAAATATGACTGATCCGATTACGACTAGTAATATGACAAGAGCTACTGCCATATGGCTCTACATCCAAATAAATGAAAAGGAGTGACCTCAACGAAGCCTAATGGTCCGAGGAGCGCGTGAGCGTACCACTTCAAAGTGGGAGCTTTATCCAGAACTTCCCTGCTATGTGTTAACTTGCACCCTCACGGTGTGAATTTTATCGCAAACACAATTTGAATGGACTCAGAATTCAGAAATTTCTTAGCTTCACTCCGCAATACGCGACGGAAAAAAGTCCTCCGCGGGAATGTATTCCCTACCACTAGCCTCAGCAACCGCTTGATGAGTCACGTGCCCGTCAACGATGTTTAGTCCGTTTCGTAGATGGACATTCTTCGTGACTGCTGATGCGAGTCCAAGCTCTGCAATTGACATTATCAGAGGTAGTGTTACGTTATTAAGCGCGAACGTTGAGGTTCTCGCCACCGCACTTGGCATATTTGCTACACAATAATGCACTACTTCGTGCTTCACAAACGTCGGATGTGAGTGTGTCGTAGCTTTGGAAGTCTCAAAGACACCACCTTGATCGATGGCAACATCCACCAAGACGGAACCGGCTGGCATATCACGCACCATATCCTCGCTGACTAAGTTCGGTGTTTTGCTTCCTGGTACGAGCACGGCGCCAATCACCAGGTCTGCGCGCATGGTATATTCATGTATGGCATCTTCCGTCGAAAAGATGGTCGTGAGTGCAGGTCCAAACGTCAAGTCCAATTCAGCTAAACGTCGCTGATTGATATCGAGGATGACTACATTCGCTCCCATTCCCAGCGCGAGACGGGCTGCATTCATTCCGACAACCCCTCCACCAAGGACAGTTACAGCTGCCGGCGGCGTACCAGGAACTCCACCGAGTAGCGTCCCTCGCCCACCTTGGGCGATTTCCAAGGAATGTGCGCCAGCCTGGACCGACATCCTTCCGGCAACCTCACTCATGGGGGCAAGCAAAGGTAGTCGACCTTGGTCGTCGGTCACAGTTTCATAAGCAATTGCAGTGCATCCTTGTCTTAAGAGACAATTAGTCAAAGCTGGTGTAGGAGCTAAGTGCAAATATGTGAAAAGGATCTGATCTTTACGGAGATTCCGTATCTCCTCTGGCTGAGGTTCCTTGACCTTGACAATCATCTCACTGTCGTAAATCTCGTCAAGTGACTTGCTCACCCGCGCCCCGGCTTGGATGTAATCCTCGTTGAATAAGCCAATTTTGTAAGCACAGTCGTGCTCCATAACAATCTCGTGACCGTGTCTGGTTAGTTCTCGAACACTGGAAGGTGTTAGACCGACTCGGTTTTCGTCAGCCTTTACTTCTCTGGGTACACCAATACGCATTAATATGGATCCTGAACAGAAGGTTCAAACAACAATTTTAACGGTGGAATTTTAAGGAAATAATCCTTAAATAAATCTCAAATGAGAAATATCTTCATATTGATGTTATGTATCCTAAATATTTGTTGTTAATTAGGAAGTATTTTTAGAACAAAGAGATGTTCACTATCTGGACGATGGTTTTGTCATTTTGACGGTTTGCACGCATTCTGTCAGTACATACACAACGACTCCCATAAAATCAAATCTACTTGCAATTCGCAACGCATTTCTCGTATCCACTCACGTGTCTGAAACAAAAGTCCAAAACGACGAACTTCAAGAGCTTCAAGAAGCACTGGCGATCGTTCGGAACGATCCCGAATCCGTTTTTTCTCTAACACTTTTGCGAGAAAGAGTGAAACCTTTCTTTAAATCACCAAATAGGGACGTTAGAGAATTGGCCGAGGCGGTTAGTAATCTGCTAATTCAGATCAATAGTGGCATAGTCTCGGTCTCAACAAAATTCCTTCCTCTGTTGGAGGATATCAGTGGCTACTTTGAGAGAAACATCAATGAGCCAACAAACACCGAACGAGTAGACGACGTTCTCGGTAGAGTCGATTTCGAGGCTTCTGGTGGAAATTCGATTGAACTTGGGGAGAGCACACCGGAAATACTCGGCTCTCGCACCAGTGAGAAACCGATTAGTAACTACAAACCTGAAAAGAGTGAGCAACCGACTAAAAAGCCTAAAGCTACGCCAAGTCCAAGAGTGGACTCAAATGCTGCCAAGATTTTTATCGACACCGCGTTTGAATTGGAGCAAATCGAACGATTTCAATACACGATAGCAAAGTTGCAGTCTTACGTGGATCACGCTATCTCAATCGAAACGGGCAGTGTTATTGCAGACAAATCCACTACCCATACAAAAGGGCTAGCTAGCGACAAGTTAGCAAAGACGCTTCAAGACCTGAAAACAGAATTCCAACGAGTTTCCGCGGTCATGTCCGCTACGGGTGAATCGAAATATCTGATTAATCACGTAGAGATTGAGAAGCTAATACAGAAGATGGTTCAGGGGACACACTGTGAGCTTACCGTACAGTCCGTTGAAATGCATCCTTCGCTTTGGCTGGAGATCCAGCGAGCCTTTCAAAGATTGCTCGAGGAAATTCCCTCCAATACCCGAATAGAAGGGAGTATTGGGAAATCGGGAAGCGAGTTAGTGATTTCGCTGACGTTCTGCGTATCTTTAGAAGAACAAGCGTCTGCGCGAACCTTCAATTATGAATTCGACCATCTCAGGGACGATTTCTTCAGCTTAGGTGGAAGACTATCCGTAGTCGAGTCAGATGATTCCGAAACTCAGCTAAAGATTCACATCCCTGGCAACAACAGAGTCATTCCGGTCCTAACGGGCACCATAGATACAAATACATATGCCATCCCTACGCACTATGTCGATCATGTCTTACCGATTTCGGATGGCTCAAGAGCCTTAGATGACAAGGAAATTAGCTATCAAGGGACCAACTACCCGTTATTGGATGTATCCCAATCCAAAATCGACAACCACTACTATCTCCTACTGAATACTCGCGCGTCCAAGTTCGCCATCCCCTTCTCTTCAGTGAGGACAAATCAGAACTTGGTACTTCGACAACCGAGTAATGAGATTTGTCTTTCTTACGGTGGTGCGATTCTCGACGATTCGAGTGTTTGTATTCTGCCGGACGTAACACAGTTCTCTCAGACCGATGAGACAGCTCAAAGACCACGTCTGACCCCGCATATATTGGTAGTACATGCTTGCGATACTCAGCTGAATTTCATTACGCAGGTATGCAATCAGTTTGGGATTTCAGTATCTTCAGCGACCAATCAGGACAATCCCTTGTCAATGTTTCAGGAGTATCGTCCGGTTGCGACAGTCGTATTTGACGGCAATGACTCCCAGATTGGTATGCATTCAACCCTGATGATAAAGGAGTTGACTGAACTCTGTGATGTACACCAAACTCCATTGACCTTCTACCGACAGGAGGATGTTTCTACTGAGGATAACGTACAGACCGAAGCAACCACAAACCCAGAGAAGACAAATGTCTGCGCGGACGATCAGCAACTGTACGACTGGTTGACCTCAATCCTCCAAACGTCGGAAAATCCTGAGCTGGAAGTTTCTTAATAACCGAGATTGGTCAAAATTCGTCTGGTTGCAACGTAGCCATTGAGCGTGTAGAAGTGCAATTCTGGTACATCAAGTCGAATCAGTTTCTCACATAGCTTTGATACGACTTC
>MPMU01000094.1 GCA_002238665.1 Gammaproteobacteria bacterium bin55 | reverse complement strand
TATCATTCGCGGTGAAACGGGCCGGCATCCGCTGCCTTCCGTGGATCGGGCCGCCACGGTCTTCTCGCGATTGGGGATCGACGAAAGCGTGCAGGTCGCGGTCTACGACGGCGCGAGAGGATCAGTGGCCGCCAGGGTCTGGTGGATGCTCCGCTGGCTGGACCACGACGCCGTCGCCGTGGTGGACGGCGGCTGGCCGGCCTGGACCGGCGCGGAACTGCCGGTTACGCGGGATGTACCTGAAGTTGCTCCGCGCACCTTCGTGCCTAGCGTCCGCGCGCACCTGGTCACCGACGTGGAGGGCGTGGACGGATACCGGGTCAACGATGCCTGGGCGGTCCTGGATGCCCGCACGCCGGAGCGTTTCCGTGGCGAAATGGAACCCATCGACCCCGTGGCCGGCCACATTCCCGGCGCGCGGTGTGCGTCTTTTGATGAGAATCTCGGGGAAGACGGATGCTTTCTTCCGACTGAAGAGCTGAGGCGGAGATTCGAGGGTTTGCTCGCCGGCGTTCCCGTGGAGCGTGCCGTAAACTACTGTGGATCAGGCGTTTCGGCCTGCCACAACCTGCTCGCCATCGCCCACGCGGGCCTGGGTGACGCCGTGCTCTACCCGGGGTCTTGGAGCGAGTGGATAACGGATGAGGACCGGCCGATCGGGACGGGGTTAAACTAACTATTAAAACCGCACCATTAATTCTGATCTATTGGTGAAATTTCCACGTCGGACCTTGATACATTTCTGACAATACTTCCGTTTTATCTCGCTTCAGTATACCTGCATATTCCTGAAGTAGTTTCTCATAACTTGTCTTCATATGAGCTAAGTTTCCACCAATGTTCAGATATAGGAGGTTTTTGGCTACCTTCTGATGAGGTCGTTCATTGATCATTCGTTGGTTCACTTTATCCCACAATAAACCAACCCACGGCCTTTTTGATATTTCCATAGAAACTTCTGATATTCGTTCTATCGCTTCTTTTTCTGACAGTCCTGAATCCTTAGCTTTTCTAACTACATTAGCGATAATTAGTAAACCAATGGGTCTGAATAGTAAGTTTCCCCCTTGCCTATGGCGGTGGTCTCCTGCTACGTTCTCGGTGGGTTGACTAGAACGAATCGCCCCTATTGCAGTGAAATTTCCAGCCATTGTATCCCAGAACTGTACACTGTTCTCGTAGAAACGGCTAATTTCATCATCATTGGGACGATGGCGTTTGTATTCATTCCAGTAACGACCACGTTCCCGGAACAGGATATCCAATACATCATAGAGTGTGATTATGGTTGTAAAACTTCTATTGTCTTTAACTCCAATTGCTTTGGTCTTTGCGAGTGAAATTTTGTCTTGAAAGAGAGAATGGTTTTCTACTAGTCTACGAGTGACGATAGCGACAATATCATCCTCGTCGAGGGCTACGATATCACTTTTACTAACGGGCTTTGCATACCTATTCAGCGTCGTGAATAACCGTCGTGTTCTTTCCATACCCTCTGTATCATTTCGATGGGCGACAAACAACGCACTAACTTCTTCACTATTTAAAGATCCATTCTCCTTAAGCGCCTGTCGTATTCCTTTTACACGGTGCTGACCGTCAATCGCATACAAAGTTTGCGAACCATCAAATCTAAGAAACCCAATAATTCCCTCGAATTCATTTGGTATTGTGTCCAAGCTAAACCGGGGATTCGAGTTTATTGCCAATTCATACCAATCTGGTGAACCACCATAGACTCCGACAACTATGGCATTGAAGAACCTTTGAGGTTGATTAATTAGGTAGCCTGAGATCTGTTTTGCTCTAGCTGTAATCTGACGTTGAATCATATCTCTTAGGACTTTACTTGTATGTATCTCTTCAGCTATGTTTATCATCTCGGCTACGTGTTCCATTTTCAAAATCGTCACATAGTATATCCAATCACCCATGTGCGCCTTTAGAGCCGGAATGATAAGGTCGTTTTCCTTGGTCATTGAAATGCTCCTACTACACGTCTTACATTTGCAGGAAACTGATCATTGCATGGTGGTAGATATGCACGAATAAGTGCTTCCTCTATTCTACCAATCCGTTCTGCTTCTTTTACCACAGAACAACAGAAAAACAGATAACCTTGATACTTATTAAGTAGTCTGACAATCTTAGGACGTCTAGACATGTTTCTCTGTTCTATAAAGTACTCCTTAAATCGTTCACGTAAAGTACGCTCAGTTTTGCCAACATACATCAAGTAAGAACTCTCCGGGTGTGAAACGATGCCTGGTTTGATTACGAAACTGTAAACTCCTGGTTTTGCAGGTATATTTTCAGTTTGGTCGCACTTAAACGGATGGATTATCCAGGTAAACGTTTCTGCTAACTCACACGTCTCCCAAAGTCGAGGCCAGAGGAAAAACTCGTGTTGATGAGCCTTGAGTTCGTCTTGATCCGCGATAAGGTCGTTGTCTCTCATTCAGCCTACTCTATAAGAAAACACTACACTTGAATTTGCAGTCTTCCACAGTACAGTTGTTATTGTTATTATAAGGGCCACTGCATACGGTTGCCTCTGACTATCCAGTTACGAAGAGATCTTCTCTAAACACGAATGATCGAGCTTGTTGCCTGGTATGAATAGAGACAGATAGCGATCATTCCATTAATTCACTTAACACGCTTGTATTCTCCCTGATCAACACCCTAACTAGATCGGTTTTTTCTCTTAATTTATGTTTTCTGCTTCAACCGAGTGACGTACGAATCTGGCGCTACTTCAAAACGATCAGCAAAAAAGACGCGGATCCAATCTCTAACAATCCGCCATTGTTCGGGTACATACTCTTCATTCATTTCAGGTCGTGAATCCGCAATAAGGCCTCTACCTGACTCGTCCGTGATTCTTTGCGGGACCATTTCAACAATGTGGGCAAATGCTGGCATAGTTTGCAGACTATCTTGTATGGAAACCGTAAAATCACCCGACGATAATTCCTTCTCTTTTCCAACTAACAGGTCCTTTAGATCTGCCTTCCCATCTTCCATCGTACCCTCGGCAACAATCTTCGTACTAGGATCTTTGTAAATCTCATATAGTTTCTCAGGAGCTGCACAACGGGGTAGCCAGGCGCTTCTTCTAGAATCCTCATCTCCTGTCATTTCTTCGGCCTCTGGTAGATTAGCCGACTCAACACTCTTGGCAGCATCTTCCATGTCTTTTTTCGTTTCCAGAGTTGCAGATTCAGCGTCTTGGAGGTGCTTTAGTAGAAGCATTATCGAGGGATCTGATGTTTCAGTCTGGATCATTAATTCGAGATTTTGTTCTTCAGCCCATCCTAAGGCCCTAGCTGTTAAGTTTGCAGATCCCACCAGACACTTATCATCGGCAATGTAGATCTTGGCATGCAAGTCCTGTAACAGTCTCAATTCCGTATTCTCTCTATCGTTTGCCACGTCGTACACGTCTAAATCACTAACACCCACGGCGATTTCGATGGGTCTCCACCTCGTTATTATCTGAACATGTACATTAGCTGGTATTACTCCTAAGACTGTACTCAGGACCTTAGATTTAATAAATGGCGCACATAATACAACTTTGTGCGATGCGGCCTTCACTAGAGTCTTTAACCGTTCTCCATCAGATACCATTAGATAATTCCCGATATCTAAAACGATACATCGTCATATGAGTCTAGGAAACCGGCTGCAATCTGGCCCCAATCAAATCTGACCTTACGCAATACTTTAGCACGATCAACACCGGCTTCTCTTTCAAAACGTGCCCAAGCACCAAATATGATTTTCTCCGCATTGACCGCACGCGTAAACCGCTGTATAACTTCCTCTTTGGAAAGTTCAGCTAGAGTTTCGTCATCAGTCGTAACTGTATCGAAAATATCATCGAACGCTGGATGCTGTCTGTTGAAGACTATCTCTGTGACGTTTCCTTTCATTTCGACATTGAATAACTCGTACTGATTGGTAAAATCCGATTCCAGGTACACAACCTTTAGATCCGCATCTCTAATTAGGGATACGATTTCCTCTGCATCGGTGTTACTGTATTCCTTGTTCTCCGTCAAATCGACCTCTATTTCTTTTAGGTCGCTTTCCGTACGCGGTTTGCGATCCTCGTCCAATGGACGATTTTTGGATCGTGCCTTCCACCTTACATTAACCTGATTCGTGACATCATCGGCTTCATTGTGTCGTGTTCTCCTACTCGATCTACGCTGCGCTCCCTGCCCTTTGATGACGTCTCTTAGACGAATCAGGTCGCGTTTAATGTTTTCGCTTAACTCCAATAGCCATCCTCTTGGATCTCCGTCTTCCTTCAGTCGCCGAACGACATCAATAAAATCTTCTCCTTCGTCCGCTAACTCACTCCAATCTGTTGTTGCTAGCTCAGCGAAGTGAGTTGCTGCTTGCTTATTGTTCGTTACACCAAACACCTCATCGAGTGTTGGCGGGAATTCCACTTCTGCGCCCCACCAACGTTCCCGAGGATCGTAGCCGATACACCAACCATGATCTAGCATAATCTCCCTACGAGAGCGTAGCACAGAGATACCTATGTTATTTGCTGCGTGCTTCCCGTATTTGGTTTTTCCACGATCCGTAGTACCTGCAACCTCAACAGTCGTATCAGTGGCTATCGAGTACATAACTCTCACTTGATGAACTCTTTCGTCGTATTCGATGTCTGTAACGTTTTCAAATGCTGGCTGGAACATTGGTCGTTTGTCAAATGGCGGCGGAAGCGCTGTTACTGGACGAAGGTAGAGAGGATCGTTTACATCAGCTTCTCTATCAACAACATCCTTTAATTTCCTATATCCGTCTTCTTGAAAGAAGCTTGAATCAGCTTCATTTAAAACCCCGCAGTTATCATCGTCCAATTCTGCTGCAAAAAGTCGTATAGTAACTGTTCCTTCCGAGATGAAATGCCTATAGACCCGGCCTACGATCTCCTCGGTGCGAAGTAATGCCCGCTTTCCCCTTTTCCAAGTCAGACGTTCGAAATCAAGACAAGACCACAGAACCAACGTTCCTGATTTTTCTATGTGATTCGACAATTGTCGCCAAGTATCCGGCACCGGCGAATGCGTTGGCACCGGCACTTCAACCATTTCTCCGGTTTCTATCTTGTCTAAATCGATATGTGTCCTTATTGCATTTCCAGATCCGTTTTGCCATGTCCAAACATCCACCCTTTTTGCTTGTGATATGGAAGCATTTGGAAGACCCATGCCGAAGCGACCAATACCGGTTCGATCATTGAGTCGGGTACCGTTCCCAAACTGCAATGCCATCCGTAAGGTCTGTACGTCCATGCCTGAACCATTGTCAACAACCGCGATTTCCCATAACCTAGATCGTTCGCGGCTACCTATCAGTTCTCGTTTTTCGATACATAACACTTCGACCATTGATGCACCAGCCTGTACAGCGTTGTCGATTAATTCTGCCAATGCATACGCCGTGTTCTTGTAACCGGAATCGCGCATTGCTACAATGGCGAGACTAGGAGGTATGATATGGGACTCGAACAGGTCCCCTTGCTCATTCGTATCTGGCTGGTTCATTCCAAACATCCTCCCAATTCGTAAACGCCTCCGCCAAGTCGCCAAAACCTGGTAATCCTATATCTACGACGGTAGATATCTCACAGGTTACATTACCTCCAGCTTTCGGGCCTCGTGTCGCACGACCGACCATCTGACTATACAGTACAAGGGATTTCGTCGGACGGGCGATTACAGTTGCACTCGTATTCGGTGCGTCAAATCCAGTTGTTAAGACACCGTAGTTACAAATGACCAACGGTTTAGGTGATGTGCCACGAAACTCTCGAATTACGCGTGTACGTGCGGATGAACCAGATTTAGCCGTAACGGATCTTCCACCAATACCCAGCACCAGAAGAGTAGCAGCAATCACCTCTGCGTGTCTAACAGATGGACTGAACAGAATGACGCGGTTGTGTCCAACCGATATCAACCGACGTATCTCATCAATAATCACTACATTCCGAATTGACTGAGTTCCCAGAGTTTCTAAAATAACCGGATCATAGTCATCGGTCGCTCGCTGGTCGTTTATCTGCTCCTCCACTTCCTCGCTAATAGGCACTTCAAGCATTCTAAAAGTTGGTTTTGCCAGGTATCCTTTTTCAATAAGAAACGAAACAGGATTATCCCAGCCGTCAGCTTCAAGCATGACCTTGTTTTCCCGAAAGAACCTCGAAAGGCGTTCATCATCAGAAATGTTAGCCCATGAGCGACCTGGAGTCGCCGTCAGTCCTACCAAAGCGTCGTTTGGACCCGTATCAGACAAAATCTCTATGAGATCTCTATAGGTTGGAGCGATTGCTTGATGAGCCTCGTCCACAATAACCAGTTTGACAGAGTTCGCGATCCTTAGTAAAGCGATGTGATTTCTGGATTTAAGCGCATGCATCTTCTGTAATCCAGCGACGATAAGTCCGTCATTAATATTCGTGAGTTCTGGCGTGTAGTCTCCCCAAAATCGTACAATGTCCACTTCTCGATTACCGACAAATGACCATGTTTGCTGAAAAGCATCGGCGGCTTGATCAAGTAGCTCCCTACTTGTCGCAAGCCATACTACTAACGATGGCTCGTTCATCGCCAAAGTCCGACTGACAACGTGCATAGCCGTCCGAGTCTTTCCCGCACCTGTGGGCATGTGAAGAACGACTCTGCCGTGTCCGCCCCTAATAGCATGACAGATACGATCTACAACACCCCTTTGATGTGGGAATAACCCATATTGAGGTCTTACAACGTCCCGCTCCGGTTCAACGGAAAACGGAGTAGCACCTCGTTGATCTACTCCGAAAAACTCGAGAAAACGACGCCATGTAGCTGTGTCTTTAGTTGGGTTGGTAGAGTTAACCAAACTGGCATCGATTAAGCCCAAGCGCTCAGCGAGTTCACCTTGTTTTTCGATAGTCAGTGAATCAACACAGATTCTACGGATGTTTACATGACGGAAGAGAGATTCAGCTTGGTCTTTAAGGACATTATCCGCCATTTGTCGAAGAAGGGATTCATAATCATCAGAGCCACCTACTTCCTTCACCAGTGTCGCCGTATCATTCCCAACTATATCACATAGTTCATCTGTATTCAGGAGTGCTACGATTTCAGAGAGATCTTGACCAGGAGCACTGCCGTAAAACCCACTCACAGATTCCTCCATGCAGCGTGAAGTTCGTGTTTGGAAATCAATTGGTACCTGCCTGCTGGTAAATAAGCATCACATCAATACACTCATTAACTCGTACGAGATCACTTGTGACACGCTAGACACACCTTGGACTTCCCGTAAAGATCATCAATGTCAATCGGTTCTGCATCCGGCCGGAGCGGATTTACCTGGCGAATATCACACATTCGTTCTAATCGTCTTTGGTGGTCTTCCTTGATTTGCGCAATACGCTCTGGTTTAGCTAGATCGTCCAGTGATTCGCCCTGACTCCAGGTAAATGGTGATCCGTGGTCCATTGCTGTCTTTTCATAGCGTTTAGCTTCCTCGAAGTACTCGGGATGACGTTCCATAAGTCGTACCCACTCAATCTTCTGTTGGAAGAAACAAAACGTACAGCCACTACGTGTCCGCCACTCATAGTACGTGGGTAGTCCGAGCCCTACACCATCGAGGATCTCCAGTACACCCGATTTATCTATACCGGCATCTTTGAAGGGCAGTTGAACTATCAAGTTCTTGTGTTTGGAAGAATACCCTTCCCGGTATTGTTCATCTGAACGGATAGCAACATAACTGTAAAACGTCACACCGGAATCGAGAGACGGTTTAATCCATTGTTCGAAAGGTCGTAACTTTAGCTGACGTGTACACCAACGACTTTGTGCTGATGGCAGGAAATCGTTGTACTGCTTGAGCCAGAAGTCGAAGTCGCGATCTGGGTTAAGCCTTACGATTGGCTTGCCGAGGAACCCTTCCAGTTTAACCAAGAATTCATACACCTCAGGAAGTTCCTTGCCAGTATCTGTAAAGAAGTACTCTAGATCGAGATCTGGGTGGTTTTGCCGCATAAAAACGGCCAGCGCAGCGCTATCCCGTCCGCCAGACAAACCGAGTACGTGCCTTATTTCGTATTCGGGCTTCACGACACTTCTTTCCTTTTCTTCGGTTGGATCATTTGAATTGAATCACCACTGGGGTCAAGCCGCTTCGAAATCAGACTCGCGAGGGCGGCTAGGATGACGTTACTCCGCTTCTCGCCACTTTCATCCAGAACTTGATCTATACGATCGATAAGTTGTCCTACTTCGGACTCGTCCATATCGGAAACATCGAACTCGTCATGAACAGGCATCCCTCGGCGACTTATGTCAACGACAACAGCCATAGAGTGTCTCTTGTCACGCCGACCTTTGACCCGGGCAAATGCCTCGGTGTGGACAAACTGTTCTGCCAGCTCTGCAAGTTGCAATGCAGCTTTATCTACGTCAGAATCGACCCAGTTTCGTACTGGTTTATTGACTGCCATTCCGGCAAGATCCTCTATCTCGGTATTCTTTCCATCGTATCTCGAGAGTCGAATGATAAAGGCTTCCAAACGATGGTCTCCACTGACCTCGCGTATGTTTTCGGCACGGGCACGCAACTCGGAGAGCATGGCGGTTGAAGTATTGGGTACACGAAGTTCCCCAAGCAGTATATCACGAAGACGATTCAGCATCGTAGGATATGCGAGTTTTAACTCACGTAACCCCTCGCTGACAAAAATTGCGGCCTGCTGGACGGAATGACCTGCACTCGAATCATCGCTATCGACGACAACACTGGGTATGTCGTCGAAAATCAACTTGTTCGGATCATTAGCTAGTTTGAACAACTGTCTAATGCGTTTGGCATTGGATGAGAGTTGCTGGGTTCGACTGACCCACGGTGGTAACTGATCGAATACCGCCACCAATCCCCTGGCAACATCCAAAGGCTCAAGATGAATCAGTGGGTTTCGTTCATCCAGTTCGCGAACGACCTGGGCTAACTCGGACAGGAGGGCGCGCGACGTATCTGTGAGTTCCATCCAGCGTATTTGAATGTCTGCCGGGTCTCTTACCAGGTAATCCACGTCAAGTTCAGAGATTTTAACTTGAAACAAACCATCGCGATAGAGTGCCAGGTTACTCTGATTTGACATAAAAAAAGCGACGGACAGCACCGGCAACAAGCCTTCCTTTATTCCGAAAGGAGGTCGTCGCCAGACTTCATAAATCTCTTCCACAGTGACTCCGCGATGAGTGTTTGACGTCAATAAATCCAACGCTGCTTTCCAGGCCGGCCTCAATCGAGCTGGATCATCGCGCTTATTACTCGGAGCCACAAAACTCCAACCTTCATCGGTCTCCCGGTACAAACCTGTAGAGGCCAAAATTGAGGTAAAAAGCCCACCTTCTGCAGGGTATCCCTTAATGCCGAGTCGTGCTTCGCCCTCATTAGCTACCATGAGCCGAGTCAAATTGTTTCGTGCAGCAACAGCGCTGCTGGATGACTTCGTCCGGCCAAGTAGTTCATTGTAAATTCTCGGAGCGCAATTGAAACGAATGTCGGCTAGACTTGATGCAACCTTGTTTAGTCTGGTGTACGGTAGCTCGACCGGGTCAACACCGTTACGGTACCACAGTGCACTGTTAAACGCTTGACTAAATGAATCAGACAAGCGGTTCTGCAATTCGTCTACATGCGCTTGAACTTCCATCCGTGCGACCCTGTCTCCCTGGAGTTCGGGTATCTGGTCACGTACCCATTCTAGCGCTACTAACTCGCGCAACTGTGTAGGAATCTCACCACTGTGCTGGGACAGACCAACTACGATGTCCCAATCCCTCGATCGTTGAACTGTTTCTACACAAACCTCTTTGGCCGTCTCCTCTGACTCTGAGTGGGTTGGGATTGCTAGAATGAAACATCCGATAGCGCCGTTTCTAGGTACATACTCAGTCGCCGCTCGAGCTACTTCAGCCAAGGGTAAAACAGTAGTGTCGAACCAGCGCAACGCACCGGATTCGTGGTAGTGGCGTTTCGCAATTACGGGTTGGAGTTCAAACTGCTTGTTGAATACGGACGCGTCCAATTCCCCGATGTTCTGCAGAGCTTTCTCTACAGCGGTTTCAATGTCGAAATCACTACCTTCGTATATGGAATATGAATCCACGAACTTTCGGTAGATGACAAATGACCAGCTATCAAGATCCTCTAGTTTGTTCTCTATTTCAGCAACATCTTCGGGGAACACAAGTTTTAGAAGTTCAAGACTTCCACCCAATGCGGACCGGTCCTGGAACATACCAATAACTGCCAGCACTTTGAGGATGCGTAGATGCAGGTCGTCGCCTCCGATTGCTTCACATCGCTCGATAACCTCAGCAGCAAGTGCCCAACGATGTCCGTCGGGAGATGCCAGTATGGATGGTTCAAGATTAACCCGAAGGTAGTCCCATAACCTGTCGGGACCGTAGACTGCTTGTAGTTCAGCGTTTCTAAGGAAATCCTGGAAACCAAACGGCTCGGCGGAGTTGAGAAACGCGAATATACTTCGTTGATTCTGGCCAAATCGTCGGCGTGATATAGGACCTAGCAAGCAGGCGACTATCGGGTGCAGGGGCCAACATCTCTCGAGTGTCTGTTCGAAGTTTGGTACTTTATCTCGTTTTACCAGGGCTGTTGTTTCAACTGCAGCTTTTTCGGCGTTCTCTGGTCTGTGGTCACATACTATCGCACGACTGATAAGCTCTATTTGTTCATCGCGGTCAATGTTCACCGCAAGGTCGACAAATCGTCCTTGAATTTTCGACCACTCGTCGCGGGTTTCACGGGTAAGCCGGTGGGCATACTCCTCGAACGCTTGATGCAGAATTCCTACGACGATGAGCCGTTTGCCACTCCTGGAAGCCCGCTCGGCAAGTTCCTGAAACAGAAATAGATCCGTATTGTCGTTCGCGGCCGCCTCAAGGAATTTCCCCATCTCATCAATGAAAACGAGAAGGCCACCGTAGCTACGCGGGTTACATTTCGCTATCTTGTCAATAGTCTCGAGGACGGATTTGTCGGTCCAATTCTTCGACTTTGGACCACCGGTCAGTTTACTTGACCAAATTGCTTCACCGATTACCTGTGCCGGGCGGTCTCGGCGGCCAACGACCGGTAATACACGCCAACCTCTGGTTCGCGGTCTTAGTGACCTACGGATTTCTTCGTATGTATGCTGGCCAAGGATTAACTCAGTATAGTCCGAACCACGGCGCTTTCTCTTGAGCGCCGCCGAAAGCGCAACTACAAGACTAGACTTCCCACTACCGTAAGGACCTGTCCATGTGAACGCACCCTGACCGTTCTCTTCTATGTGCCCTACCATAGTTTCAAGAATCTCGGCATACGACCTGGGGCAGATGAATCCTTCCAAAGCCGCTGGATCGCCAATATCTGTGTCGATGCGGATCGATCGTTGAAACCGTCGTGCGATCCGTACATTGTCGGCGAGTGCCATTAATAAAAATCCTTTGAACTACGTCCCATAATCTAACTGGATTAAACCGGTAGCGTCGAAGCTGTCGAATTCGAAATCCCGAACGATCTGCTTCAATCCGGCTGTTTCTGACCAGGTATACCGACCTTGACTTGAGTCCTCAAGTGCATACAGACGATCCAACAAGTCATTTTCGTCCAGTTGAAAAACCCGACCTGGACATCCCGGTTCGTGGGCAAGTGCTTCGAAAGAAAGCGTCCGTGCTGAAGGTGAATGTCCTCTCCAGAATTCGGTAACTGCAAAGGTGAATACACCAGACCCAAGGGATGGTTTACTGCCACGAACGAACCTTAGACCGTGATGATCTTCACGGGACCTGATTAATCCGAGTTCTGTGAGCGGTGATTCCAAACTATCCTCATGACTTGCATTCCCTTTCAGTCCTTGGGAAACATAGGATCGTACAAAACACGCTACGTCGTTCTTGATCGTAGCCTGTGAAGCCCTGGTCCATCCACGGTCATTTGCAAGTTCTGCAATGTTTCTTACAAGGATATCACGATGAAAGGTCAGAGCAGGATAGTGATTAAACGCCCAATACCAGGATGTCTTAGTTGGTTGACTGCACAGTTTCCAGTGAATCAACCATGAGGTGCTAGGGTTTTCCATATATGGGTCTAATCCATCGACGTCATCAAACAACACGTATCCTAATGATGTAGTGGTTGGGCGACCCGATTTTTCTTCGACAATCCCAGCTGCATTCGCCCAGTGCCGCATCGAGGCGACCATGTTCTTGCCGACTCCAAATCGAGCGATTGCGTCATCAGCTGAAAATACCGACGCATCATCTCCACTGTCCTCGGCTAACTTAACTGCATCGTAGGCTTTCTTTAGCCAGCCATATCGCAGTGGAAACGTTTCGTGCCCGGAAAGTTGGGGCCTATAAGTTTTATCGTAGAGTGGGCCTCTATTCATTTTTGGACAGCGGGCCTCAGTTCACTCGATATAAATAAAAGGAGAGTTGTAGGTTCGGTCTGATCAATTCGGTGTTTTCCACCAGTAAGGACCGAATTCAAGGGGCAATTGTAGCAAATTGACAATACATATGTGTTGTAGTATATAGTATTATACACAGCCGAATTAGTAGGACAATTTAATTCTGAATCGAAACATTAAACAGTGATGTTTTTAGTTTTCTGAATCATGGTTTGATACAGGAATGATAGACTCTAATACCATCTACGCAGACTACCAGGCAACTACTCCAGTTGACCCTCGGGTTCTCACAGAAATGACGCCGTTTTGGGACAATTCTTTCGGTAATCCCCACTCGAGCGACCATGTCGTCGGTTGGCACGCCGAGAAGGCAGTTCAAGAAGCAGCCTCGGCTATTGCTTCAATGATTGGATCCGATGGCAATGAAATCGTTTTTACTTCCGGTGCGACGGAAGCGAATAACCTCGCGATTCTAGGAATGGCACGCCACCATGCCAATACGCGCAGACGAATCCTTATCAGTACAATAGAGCACAAATGTGTTTTGGGTGCTGCCAGAGTGATGTCCTCGTATGAGGGTTTCACTGTCGAGACCATTTCTGTCGATAGCGAAGGATTCCTCGACCTCGATGAATTGGAAGAACGGTTAGACGATAGTGTGCTCTTGGTTTCGATTATGGCGGTAAACAACGAAGTAGGAACGATTCAAGACATCCCGTCGATTTCTCAATTGGTTAGATCCTGTGGCGCCCTCTTTCATTGCGATGCCGCTCAGGCTCCTTGCGCTATGGAATTGGAAAGCTTAGCCACTTACGCTGATCTGATCAGCCTTTCTGCACACAAGATGTACGGCCCTCAAGGTATTGGGGCTCTCTATATTGGTCGGGAAATACATGATCGTATCGAACCCTTGTTGTACGGTGGCGGACAACAGGAAGGGCTTCGCTCGGGTACTGTCCCGTTACCCCTTTGTGTAGGAATGGCCGCTGCCTCAGAGATTATCGTCGCCGAAGGATGTGAGGAACGAAAGCGAATTGCTCGCCAACGGGATATGTTCATCGCACTTTTGCAGGAGACCGGACTTACCATTGATGTTAATGGACCTACGAGCGACCACCGACATCCTGGAAACGCAAACATCCGATTTGATGGATACGATGCCCGTGATATCATTGCCTCCTTACAACCAAAACTAGCCGCATCTACTGGTGCTGCCTGTTCTTCGGGTATTCCAGAGCCATCTCATGTCCTTCGAGCGATCGGCCTGACTGCCGACCAGAGCGAAGCCTCTATCCGGTTCAGTTTCGGACGATTTACTACCGACGATGAAATAGAGCAAGCGGCTAACCTTGTTGGAACCGCCATTTCCAATCTTGCGATTGATCACGCCTCCTAAGTTCGATACAATCGAAGTCCTCACTTCCTGAACGCAAACCTGAAAGTCACCCAGAGTATCTTCACGCCCGCCCGGACCGCACCGGACAGCGTTCCCGTGATCTTGGAAACCCCGACCCGCTTCCGGTACCGCACCGGGACGTCGAGGGTACGGTACTTCCTTTGCGCCGCCTTGATCTGCATTTCGACGGTCCAGCCGAAGTTTTGATCCG
>MPMU01000093.1 GCA_002238665.1 Gammaproteobacteria bacterium bin55 | reverse complement strand
GGGTTGTATCGAAGATTCTCGTATCGGCTGGAATACTCAGACTGGAGTAACTGAGCACTGTTGTCTACGTCATCATCAATCACGAAGACCACATTTTCAGGAAGATAATCAAAAAACGTATCGAGTTGTTGAAAAAACAGTGGTAAGTAACACTCGACTCCGTCGGGTGCTATTCCGTCTGAAACATCCTGGTAGTCTCGACAGTCTCGCACATCTACGTTGAACTCTCGATGCCATTGATTTCTGAAGTTTGAAATACCTCTTTCGTTTAAAGGGAATTCCTTGGTAGGGAGGAAGTCCACACTCGTTACGCGTTCTGTGGTAAGTTGCGTCTCAGGATCAAAATGTCGCAGTGTTTCTATCTCGTCATCAAAGAGTTCAATGCGAATAGGTCGGCTTGTGCCCACTGGAAAAATGTCAAAAATCGCACCACGCGTCGCATATTCACCACGTTCATAAACAGTCACTACGTTCCTGTAACCCGCGTTAGTTAGTGCCTTCCTGCGTGCGGAAACATCGAAGTGATCGCCTTGCTTGAACGTAAAAATCGTCGACTGTACGTACTCGGTAGGTGCAAGTTTTTGAAGGAGTGCACGAACTGGTAGAACAAGAACTCCATGTGTTAAAGATGGCATTCGGTAGAGCGTCGAAAGACGTTCAGAAATCACATCGATTTGAGGAGACATGGAATCGTACGGTAGCGTCTCCTGGTCAGGGAAGGAATGAACATCCAGGTCTGGTGCGAAGAACTCGAGTTCGTTCTGGATTCGGTACACGTTATCGGAATCATTTGCAACCACCACAAACAAGCTTCTTGTGGTTTGCGCTAGGCGGGCTAAGGTAAGTGTTCCGACGCTACCTGATGCGTTGATCCAACGGCTTCGTTGACCGTCAGGTGGAACTTGGATTTTCAATCTTCTAGACCCGTAAGCGGAGCAATGACACTATACTTTGAAAGACATGTAAGTCTTAATCCAAACGCAGAACAATGTTGCGTTAATGACCAGGAGCAAGAAGCAACTCTCTCTTGTCGTGCCATCAACGATCTAGAAGGTCTCGATATAGACCTTTTTGAGCTATTTGGGCTTCTAAAATTCCTTATCCCAAGGTACAGCATTCAAAATTTTAGTTTCATTGAGTTCGACGAAGTTGGCTCAAGGAGGCTTGGTACGGCTTAAATGAAAGCAACTAACATCACACATCCGGATTACTTCCACAAAGTAGTGGATTGCCAGTGGGCATGTCCAGCACATACTCCGGTACCGGAATATATCCGTCTCATCGCTCAAGAGCGGTTTACGGATGCTTACATGATCAATTGGGAGTCGAATGTATTCCCTGGGATCTTGGGTAGAACCTGTGACCGACCTTGCGAACCTGCTTGCCGAAGGGTACGTACTGAAGAGAAACCCGTGGCCATTTGTCGACTGAAGCGAGTTGCAGCGGACCACAAAGGTGATATCACACCTTTTCTGCCAAATGTACCGAAAGAAAAGAACGGTAAACGCATTGCGTTGTTAGGTGCGGGACCTGCGTCACTTGCTGTAGCTCGAGACCTACTGCCGTTTGGGTACGAGATTGATATGTTTGATCGAGACCCTGCCGGTGGTGGCATGATGCGTAGCCAAATTCCGGCGTTTCGCCTACCTGCGGATGTGCTAGAGGAAGAAGTGGATCTCATTGTGAATATGGGAATCAATGCACACTATTCCTACGAAATCACAAGCATGAAAGAAATGCTCGATCGAAACTACGATGCGTATTTTGTAGGTACCGGTGCACCGCGCGGGCGAGATCTGAATCTTCCCGGCCGTGAGGAAGTCAGTAACCACATTTCCATCGGTATTGACTGGCTATCTAGTGTTGCATTCGGACACATTACCTCGATCTCAGGCAAGGTCATCGTGATGGGAGGTGGCAACACCGCGATGGACTGCTGCCGCACTTCGAAGCGACTTGGGGCCGAATCAGTGACAGTGGTTGTGCGCTCGGCTTTCGAACTCATGAAAGCAAGTGATTGGGAAAAGGAAGATGCTATGCACGAAGGCATCCCGATAATCAACAATCGTCCGCCCAAGGAATTCGTTCACGAGAATGGCAAACTAAAGGGTGTCATATTTGAGTGCGTCAAGCAAGTAGAAAAGGATGGCAGGACAAGCTATGTTCCCTCTGGTGAACCAGATGTGTTCATGGAATGCGACCATATTCTGATGGCGATTGGTCAAGAAAACCATTGTCCTTGGATCGAACGTGACATTGGCATTGAATTCGATAAATGGGACTGTCCTATCCTAGACGAGGACACGTTACAGTCGTCTCACCCCAAGATCTTTTTCGGCGGTGACTCTGCATTCGGACCAGAAAACATTATCTGGGCATCCGCGCACGCACACCAAGCCGCGATTTCGATTGACCTGTTTTGTCAGGGTAAGGATCCCAAACAAGACCGACCACCGGATGGTGTCAATCTAATAAGTCAAAAAATGGGTATCCACGAGTGGAGCTACGACGCAGAACACGACGCTGCGAAGCGACATTTGGTTCCACATGCAAATAAGAGACGCTCCTTAGATAACATCAAGGTAGAGGTTGAGCTTGGATTTGACACTGATCTAGGTTTGAAAGAGGCACAGCGTTGTCTGAACTGCGACGTACAAACCGTTTTTACAGAAAAGCTCTGTATCGAATGCGATGCATGTGTCGATATTTGCCCGATGGACTGTATTTCCTTCATTCCAAATGGTGAAGATGAGGAAGTGCGCTCTCAAATGTTGGTTCCCTCATTCAGTGAAGAGCAGGATATCTACGTCTCCGAAGAACTGCCTACCGGTCGACTCATGGTCAAAGATGAAGATGTATGTCTGCACTGTGGATTGTGTGCAGAGCGATGCCCAACGGCAGCTTGGGATATGCAAAAATCCGTTATCCATATACCCCAAATGGGAAGTTTCTCCTAATGACAACATTCAATGACTTTGTCATCAGGTTTGCCAACGTCAATGGTTCTGGATCGGCGAGTGCCAACAGCATGTTCGCAAAGGCAATTTTCCGAATGGGAGTACCTGTTGCCACGCGCAATATTTTCCCTTCAAATATTCAAGGGTTACCTACTTGGTTTGAGGTCAGAGTATCTGATCTAGAGCACTTTGGCCTACGAGACCAAGTAGACATCATGGTTGCCATGAACGCGGAAACGTATAAGCAGGATGTTCAGGCTGTACGGACTGGCGGGTATCTGTTTTACGACAACAGTAAGCCGCTTGATCGAACTTTAGTGCGCGACGATATCGTTGAGATCGGTATTCCAATTTCACACCTGATTCTGCCGGAATTTGCAGACCCCAAACAACGACAGTTATTCAAGAATATCGTCTATTTAGGTGCTCTTTCTTCACTCTTACTGATTGATTTTGATGTGCTCAAGGGCATGGTGTCGGAGCAGTACAAAGGCAAGGACAATCTAATCCAGCCAAATATTCATGCAATGGAACTGGGTCGCCATTACGCTCAAGAGTATCTTGAATGTCCATTGCCTATTCAATTAAGGCACTCAGAGAACGTTGGCGATCGAATATTGATCGACGGTAATACCGCTGGAGCGATAGGTGCGATCTACGGTGGCGCAAGCATTTGTGCTTGGTATCCCATTACGCCTTCTACTTCGGTGGCTGAAGCATTTGAACAACACGCAAAGCGAGTGCGAGTAGACCCGGAGACCGGTGAGAATAGGTTTGCCATCATACAGGCTGAAGATGAACTAGCCGCGCTGGGAATCGTGATCGGAGCAGGGTGGAATGGTGCGCGGGCGTTCACTGCTACAAGCGGACCAGGTATCTCGTTGATGACCGAGTTTCTTGGACTGGCGTATTTTGCCGAGATTCCAGCTGTGATCTTTGACATCCAGCGCGCAGGTCCTTCCACCGGTATGCCTACGCGTACTCAACAAGCTGACCTGCTGGGAGCTGCATTCGCGTCTCATGGGGATACCAAACATCCTCTACTGTTTCCATCGACTCCAAGAGAGTGTTTTGAATTCGCGGCGGATGCATTCGATTTCGCAGATCAACTGCAAACTCCGGTCTTGATCATGAGCGATCTAGATCTTGGAATGAACGAGATAACTTCCGATGCATTGAGGTGGGACGACGATCGCAAGTACAACCGCGGCAAGGTATTGACTGCTGAAGATTTGGATAGAGTGGAGTCGTTTGGCCGCTATGTAGATGTAGACGATGACGGCATCGGATACCGAACACTGCCAGGTACACATCCAACGAAAGGATCATTCTTTACGCGTGGTACTTCACGTGACGAGTATGCAATTTATACTGAAGATCCAGATATTTACACGAAGAACATGAATCGTCTTCTAAGGAAATGGGAGACTGCAAAGGGGTTGTTACCTAAAGCAGAAATCAACGATACAGGTCAGGTTGTTGGCGTGGTTTACTACGGTACGACCGCCACACCGATGAAGGAGACTTTAGCACTTTTAGAGAACTCCGGGATTTACGTTGACACGATGAGAATCCGTAGCTTTCCTTTCGGAGAAGAAGTGGAATCGTTCCTTTCATTCCATCAGTTCAATTTCCTGATTGAACAAAACCGTGACGCGCAAATGAAAACTCTGCTCGTGAACGAATTAGGAATAAGTCCAGACCAGATTGAGTCAGACTTATTCCTAATTCGTTCACGAGCAGAGTTTTCATTTGCGCGAATTAGGAATAAGTCCAGACCAGATTGAGTCAGTCCTGTACTTTGGCGGGATGTCAATATCGGCAGACTTCATCTACGACTCGATCGTTGGTTTCTACTCTGAATTGAATATCGCTCGACTTCGAGAAGTAGCTTCATGACGTTCGTTGCAAAACCAAAAATACATCACCCGTTACTGCAGTTCAATGAAATTGGACTGAAGCGGCGAGATTATGAAGGCTCAGTATCGACACTCTGTGCTGGTTGTGGGCACGATTCTGTAAGCGCTGCAATCATTATGGCATGCAGTGAGTTATCACTGCCTCCCCATAGATTTGCGAAATTGTCAGGCATTGGATGTTCGTCGAAGACACCGAGTTATTTTTTGGGTAATTCGCATGGGTTTAACTCCGTGCATGGAAGAATGCCTTCAGTCGCCACGGGTGCGAATCTGGCGAACCGCGAAATGTATTACATCGGGGTTTCCGGCGACGGTGACAGTGCGTCTATCGGAATAGGACAGTTTGCTCATGCTGTTCGTCGACAGCTCAATATGCTCTACATCGTAGACAACAACGGTACGTACGGTTTAACAAAAGGTCAATTTTCGGCCACAAGTGATCGCGGGTCGACGAGCAAGAAGGGTGTCCCCATTCTTTATTCCTCAATCGATTTAGTGTCTATGGCTCTGCAACTCGGAGCGACTTTTGTGGCGCGAAGCTTCTCGGGTGACAAGCAACAATTGGTTCCGTTACTTAAAGCAGCCTTGTTACACAAAGGGTTTGCGTTCATTGACGTGATTTCTCCCTGCGTGATGTTTAACAATCACAATGGTTCAACGAAGAGTTATGACTATCTGAGGCACAATGGCAGTCGTGTCGTTGAGGCTGATTTAACGCTTCCACATGAGGAGATTCGCGTAAATTACGAAGCAGGGTCGACTCATGCGGTGACGCTCCATGACGGCAGTACGTTACATTTGCAGAAACTGGCGGAGGATTACGACCCTACCGACAGAATCAAAGCACTAACTCGTGTACAGGAAGCTCAGGAAACTGGTAATGTTCTGACGGGCTTGTTGTACGTTAAATCTGACGAATCAGACTTACACGACATTCTTGAGACACCAAGTAAACCTCTCAACGAGATGTCAGAGTCTGAACTTTGTCCAGGTAGCCAAAGACTTGAACAGATTAATCAGAGTTTCCGCTAGACTCTGTTTCAAGCAACATCCGTTCTCTCAAATTAGAGATTCGATCAAGCGTTAGGTGAAAGCTGATTCACCTTCGATTGCAAAGAGCACCCCATTGCACTGAAGCTTGGTCGAAACCAATTACCCCTTAATCAAACCAAGTGACAAAGCTTGTCACCAGCAGAAGGTTCTTCGCAAATATCCTGCGATATTCTTTCTAAAAAGTCGTGGAGACCCACGCCCAAAATTTACTGGTGTCGCGACGTAAATCTGATCGATTAGCGGCGTTATTGTCACCTTCGTAGATCGCTCCTTTTACAGTCCAAGAAAGATTTTCTCGAAGTTTTCCACTCACTGACCAATCAAATTCTGATCCGTAGTCGATTGCACCAGCGTCCGACGCTAGGCTATGCCATCGAAATTTGATACCTAATTCTCGCACGTTCATATCCCAAGTTAGGAAGAAATCTCTGATCCCAGTCTGCGGCTGAGTTAGGAACTTATCTGCCCAACCAAAAAAGGCATGACCACTTCCGAGAGGTGTAATAAAAGCTTCCTGGCCATTACTTTCGAATGTTTCGGTATTGAAAGCAAACTTGGAATTGAAGAACTCAGGTACTCGGATTCCGATCGTTGTCGCAATATAGGAAAAACGAGCCCGATTGGGATTCTCATCCACACCTTCTTGGGTAGCAATGTCTAGTTTGTAGACGATATTTAGATTCTCTGAAAGTGGAGATTCTCCAAAGACTTTTCCTCCCACTGTTCTGGTAGAAAATCGCGGGAGATCTTCAAACACAAAGTGGTAAAGGTATGCCTCTAGGTTAACTTCCTGGCTATATGCATGATCGGCTTGAATACCTATGCCATTCACGTCGAAGTTTGCGCGAACTGGATTCGGATTACCTTCACCGAAAACACGGTTCACATTAAATATGTAAGAGGTGCGTAGCTTGCTCTTGCCCCACTGACTTTCTAAGTTTGCGCCATCGTAGGTCCGATGGTTCTGACGCCAACCTATGTTGCTCAGATAACGATCAATAATTCCATCGTCATGGTTGCAATTAAACCGACCAATTTTCATAGAGGTGTTGGAATCCCCGTCAATCGGACTGAACGATACATAGAAACGATTCAGTTCGAGCCCATCTGGGTCTGCTATGGTTGCATGTGTGGTGTTTTTATTCGACCCGCCATCGCTGTACTCACCAAATCCGTAGACTCCCTCTAGTTCGGCAAAGAAACCAAAGCCTTTTTCATTAGTACCCTTGAAATGAGTTGTACCGCGTAACGTCCAGGCTGTACCTCGCTCATTCAATGAATCATCAACTGACTCAACCCGTGCACGGATGCTACCACCCCAGTCTGTGGAGTCGAAAATGGCATCAGCGAGAACCGATGTGGTAGTACCGATGAATAAGAGACCTAGAAAGACATTTCTCACGACAGCAGAATCCAATGCGAGTAGGCGACTTCTGTATTTTAGTGGACAAATGAAAATGGCTAGCTGAGTTGATGAAACCACGAATTCAAGGCGTAGAGTCGGTCGCAATCAAACTCAGACTACACGGAGTGCGCGGACTGCCATTCCGTAAAATTCAACTCGATTTCAATCCTGTCCGAGTAGTAAATTGGCTCTAGAGCATTTAGATGATTACTTCCCCGATTGGAAGGAGCGGGAAGCACTTGCGGAAGCAATGATCCCTATCATTGGGAAGTTATATCGAAAGAACGTAGTGATCTACTGTTATGGTCGCGCGCTGTATAACCAAAGTGTCACGGACATTATGAAAACCCACCGATTTGTTCGGCAGGTAGCCCACAATGAACTCTCTGAATTTGAGAGTCATCCGATTCTTCATAACATGAGTACACTCGATCTTGGACCATCCCATATTGACATCGGAAAACTCACAACACACTATATGGGGTTGGTTGGGAATGGTCATGCCAACTTGACGATTGATGAATATGTCAAAGATGCGTGTAGCGAAGTTATAGGACGACATGTCAAACCGATTGAATCGCCGCAAGATGTCGTGTTGTATGGTTTTGGAAGGATTGGCCGCCTGTTGGCAAGGCTTCTCATCGAAAAAACTGGTGGGGGAGACCAGTTACGACTTCGAGCTGTCGTTGTCCGCGCTCGAGAAGAACGGAATCTAGAGAAGAGAGCAAGCCTACTTCGCCGAGATTCGATTCACGGACCATTTCGCGGCACCATTAGAGTCGATGAAGAAAATCAGTGCATCATTGCCAACGGTAACGTGATAAAAATGATTTATTCCGATGACCCTGCGACCATCGACTATACCGAGTATGGAATTGATAATGCATTAATCATTGACAACACGGGTGCCTGGCGAGACTACGACGGTCTTAACCAGCATTTAAAAAGCAAAGGGGTAGAGCGTGTAATCGTCACGGCTCCAGGGAAGGGGAACGTCAAGAACATAGTCTCTGGGGTGAACTCTCACTTACTTTCAAAGAATGACCGAGTACTGGCAGCAGCGTCATGCACGACGAATGCGATCGTACCGGTCCTTAAGGCAATCAACGATAAGTACAAGATTGTGAATGGACACATGGAAACGGTCCATGCGTACACACCGGACCAGAACCTCATCGACAATTATCACAAGAAAGCACGACGCGGCAGGAGTGCACCTCTTAACCTAGTGATCACCGAAACTGGTGCATCGAGCGCAGTTTCAGATTTACTACCAGAATTAGAAGGAAAACTGACAGGTAACGCAATCCGCGTTCCAACTCCAGACGTTTCCTTGGCGATCCTGAATTTGACGACTGAAGAACCTGTGACGAAAAATGGAGTCAATAGTTTTCTTCGCGATACTGCTCTGTATTCAAACTTGCAACGTCAAATTGACTATGTGGACGCCCCGGAAATGGTTTCATCTGACTTCATCGGTAGTCGACACGCATGTATCATTGATGGTCAGGCCACCATAGTAGATGACGGTAATCGAATGGTCTTGTATGTGTGGTATGACAATGAGTTCGGATACTGTTGCCAAGTAGTCCGGGTTGTACAGAAGTGGGTAGGCATTAAATACCCGTTGATTCCGAGAGATGTCTCTGAAATCGGATTCTAATCAAGCCAAAGTCGACGCAAGATTGTCAAAACATGAAACCAAGTCAACGAACTAACGCTAGAGAAATCATCGCACCATGAGTGCATTTATTGTTCTAGGCGTCATTGCGCTCATCGTATTCGCCTGGGTATCGAGAACTAGGACGGCGAGGAAGAACTGGTTAAAAAAACTTGATTTACCAGGACTTTGGGATCTACAGGGAAATGAGAACACCTCGTTTGAGTTCATCGGTGACCTCCATGGTGGCAATTACATCTACTCGCTTGGTAATTCGTTTGAATCTGGCAGTTGGCAGATCTCTGGGAATACGCTTTTGTTAAAACCCAATGATGCACAAGACAGTACCGAACTTGAGTTACGGGTCTTCGAATTCGGCGAGATAGGCATTCATGGTCCTGGCAAAGAACATCAAATCTATCGAAAAAGGCTTGATAACGTGGTACAGATGCGACCACGTAGCTAACTGTAACAATTTGGCCGCGTGCTTGTAGTTGTCTGATCGACAAGCTTCGTAGTCATAGTCGTGCATCTTCCACATGCTTTCTTGAAAATGGCATTCATGACGCCCCGTTTTGAAGCAGTCTGGCGGGCGGTGCGTCAGGTGGCATTCGGTGTTCGCGATTGAACCGAACTGTAGAGTTTCGTTTCAGACCCCAGCTTTATTTCAAAAGCTAAAGATCTAGATTGTTTCTGTATGTTTACCAAATGCTCGACGTCGAGCCGCCTCACTCGGGATCCACTTGGAGAACAAGAAAACGGCCAATGAAGACAGGATAAAGGCAGGTAGCATCTCGTAAATTACACCTAGCGGGCCTGGAAGCAATAACTCCCAAACAAGCACCACGAAAGTACCTACAAGGATTCCAATAATCACACCCCACTCGGATGTTTGTGACCAGAACAAGCAGAAGAGAAGGGCAGGTCCAAAACTTGCACCTAAGCCAGCCCAAGCCAGTGCGACAACATCTAAAACACTTTGTGGGTCGATTGCAATAAGTCCGGCAAACGTACATAGTAGGATCACTGTGATTCGATTCATGAATAAACCCTTGGATTTCCCGATTCCTAAGTCCTGAGTCACGGCCGCACTAGCAACCACCAACTGAGAATCTACCGTACTCATGATTGCGGCTAGGATGGCTGCAATGACAACCCCTGCAATCCAAGGATTTAGAAGCATCTCTGCGAGATGGATGTAAATCTTCTCAGGATCTTCGAGATTTGGGATGAGTTCCGCGCCAAACAGCCCAATACATGCTGCCGTAACCAAGCAAACAAGCATCCACGACAACCCAAGAATACCTGCTTTTGGCAAATCTTTTACGTTCTTTATCGCCATGAATCGTGCGAGGAGATGCGGCTGACCTAGATATCCTAATCCCCATGCAAGTAAGCTGAGTATGCTCGAAATTGAGCTAGCATCCCAACGTGCATCAATCGAAATCTCAATATTCACTGAGGGTTGGTTTCCAGCAAGCGCGCCCACGACCAACAACGCGATGATAATCATGCTTGCTTGGAAAGTATCCGTCCAACTGGAAGCGAGAAATCCCCCGAGGGTTACATAGACCATGATTAGCACCATCCCAAGAACTAACGCATAGAGATATGGCCAGCCGAGTACGGCCTCAATCAGCTTTGCCCCTGCGATAAATCCTGAAGCTAGGTACACCGTATAGAAAAGCAAAACAACTATGGGAGGAATGAGTCGTATCGCCAAGGACTTCGAACCGGTCCGAACGATAAAGAACTGTGGCAATGTGATCGCATCTTGGTCGTATCCGACACTGTAGGTTCTCAACCGCTTGGATATGAAAATCCAGGAGCAGAGAGCACCTATGAATAGACCTGGCATGATCCAAAATGCACTGAGGCCGGAGACATACATCATCCCAGGCAGGCCGAGTAATAACCAGCCAGAGAAACCCGACGCATGTGTCGACAATGCCACGGTAGGCCAAGCTAAACTTCGACCACCTAGGGTGAAATCCGAGACATTCTTGGTCCGCTGGGCAGCAGACACCCCAATGGTCGCTATGACAATAAAGTAGCCAAATAAGGCGATTAATACTTCTCCTTGGCTATATGTCATCTTTCACCGTATTGACGTTTCTCTCAAGTGTTAGGTCTTGAATCCGTTTAAATAGTACTAGCAAGATACAGCTAATGGACTCCTACAATTTTCGTGTTTGCGAACTGAATATCTGGGACTAGTGTGGAAGATGAAATAAAAAACCTGTTGTTGCAACTCCAACACTTTATTGAGAAACTCGAACCCATCCTGCCAAGGACAGAGGAGATTGATTGGCAATCAACATTGGCCGCAATCTGGACGAGAGAACATCTGGTTGGATATCTTGAACCCATAGACAACTTCCACGCTACAAGGTTGGACGATCTTCTGCAGATCGAACGACAAAAAGAAGCACTGAGAGTTAATACAGCTCAATTCTGCCAAGGCTTACCGGCAAACAACGTACTACTCTGGGGAGCGAGAGGAACTGGAAAATCCTCACTGATTCACGCTCTATTGAATGAGTTTCATGAACAAGGCATTCGTCTCGTTGAATTGCAGAAAAGCAACTTCCAGGACTTCGGAAAGATTGTCAGTCTTCTTAAGGACCAGCCATATCGGTTTCTCATTGTTTGTGATGATCTCTCGTTCGATCACACTGATTCGAGCTTTAAGGAATTGAAGAGCATACTCGAGGGATCCGTTGCAGCGACAACTAACAACATTCTCCTCTATGCGACATCTAACCGCAGGCACCTTGTTGCTGAAAATATGCGCGACAATCTCAGCGCTTCTTATGACAATGGCGAACTACATGAATCAGATGCCGTGGAAGAGAAGATTTCACTCTCCGATAGGTTTGGACTGTGGTTGTCGTTCTACCCATTTTCCCAAGAGCAATATCTGGAAGTGACGATTCATTGGTTACAGCAATTAGCAAACACTGTAGGTTGCGAATTTTCTGTGACAGATACTGTCAAAGCGGAAGCGCTCCGCTGGGCATTAAATAGGGGAGTGCGGAATGGCCGAACGGCGTATTACTTCGCTAAACACTACATTGGCCAAATTCAACTCAATGCTTCACAAGGATTAAAGTCTTGAAAACACTGCTAGTATCGTCGTTCCTGTTACTTGCCGCGACATTCTCGTGCGCGGATGTCCTGAGCTTCAAGAATGGTGATAGATTGACTGGATCGCTGAAAGGTATTCACAGCGGGAACATCTCATTCGAGACTTCCTTTGGGCGTAACCTGAGTGTTCCGCTCCGACTGATAGAGAACATCGAAACCGAAGGTGAATTTGAGGTTCACTTTAAAGATAGTACTGTGATAAGAGTTTTTGATTCTTCCGTCGACCTCGAGAATCTAGTATTGGCACAACAACATTCAACTCGGCTGTTGAAAGTCACAGAAGGATGGAACTCTCGATTGAATACGGGTCTGCAAGTCTCTACAGGAAATAGTAATACCGAAAACCTTAACTTAAGTGGGGAGACAATCAAGGTTGCCAAGAACACAGAAACCACAATCAACGGTTCAATAGCGCGAGAATCATCTGAAGCAGCGATCATGAAAGAGCAACTTGCGTTAGGAGTCAGTACCAAGTTCTACTACCAGGAGAATTGGTTCGGTTCAGCACACTTAGACACATTTAGGGATCCAATCAAGGACATTGATTCACGCGTCAGTACATCACTGGGACTCGGTCACAGATTTTGGGAACACACCTATAGCCTATTGACTGCGGAAGTTGGCATTTCTCGGGTCTGGGAAGAGTTCGATATTCAGCAAAACCAGCAGCAATTTGGTCTTCGTTGGGAGATCAACTACAAAAAAGTTCTGTTTGGTGGCAAGATTGAGGCATACCACAAGCAAACCGGACTTGGACTACCTGACAACGATAAGTTTGTACTGGCAAGTTCTAACGGAATTCGATACTTACTTTCAGATCGATATGACCTAGATTTCAGAACTGAGTTACAGCATGAGTCCGATCCGGTAGAAGGTAAAAAACCAACAGATTTGACCTATATCGCTAGCTTAGGAGTGAGTTTCTAACGGTGACTAATGTGCAGTAACCTATATGACGTTCTATACCTATCGAATCGAGCGGCACTGAGATACACGACTCCCGACTAAATCGTCGAAAGTTGCTGGCTTACAGAACTGTTTGAATAAGTGTGGGTCTTACAAACTCAAGGCTTGACTAAGAGAGCATAGCCAACCAAGTGTCTCTAACTTACATCCATTTGCTTACTGTCGAATTTCACTCACAGTTGAATTGATAAATCATTAAAATTCTCGCCGTTTTAGCGTCCCCTTCGTCTAGTGGCCTAGGACACTGGGTTTTCATCCCAGCAACAGGGGTTCGACTCCCCTAGGGGATGCCACTTGACTTTTCGATAAGAGCTAACCACAAATCTACAGGTCTCAATAGCGTAAATTGCTGAGATTGCAGGTGGTGGATTTCGCAAAACATTCGCCGGCCAGTCATCAAAAAATTCACCTTCCCATAGGTAATCTCTGAGTACGGCTATGAGGTTGAGGTACGGGAGAAGCAGTGCACATGATCCTAAGCTCTGTGCAACTCCTTAGTTTTCGACGGTCTAGTATTGAAGATCGATAGATCTATGTAGCTTCTCGATAGTTTTGGAATTGTTCATGATCTTTGAAACCGTACAACGAACGCACTGCCAACACCAGAGTGTCACGTTAACACTCCGAGCGTTCACAGCTACGTTCTTTTGCTGTTTACTGCTGGGTTGTCAAGACTCTGGAATAGATCAGCGGCTCGTCGACCTCAACGATCTTGGTGTCGCACAGATGGGTCAGTTCAAATACGCGGATGCACACCAGACCTTTGAGTCGGTCTTGAATGAACGATCAGATCTTCAAGAGGTGAGGGTAAACCTGGCTATTGCCACATTAAACAAACAGGACCCTGGCGGTGAACAGAAAACTCTGGACATTCTCAACACCGTGCTTCAAGTGAACCCAACGCACATCCGCGCGTTGTACACAACAGGCATCGTTCATCTCTATCTCGGCAATCCATCTACTACGATTGAGTTTCTGTCGAAAGTCGTAGAGCTTGATCCTAGCGATGCCTATGCTACATATTTTCTCGCCCAGGCATATTTGCAAACCGAAGAATATGAAAAAGCGAAACAGTGGTTCTTAAAGTCTATAGAGTTGGACGAGTATTTAAGAAGTGCCTATTGGGCTGCATCTACCGCAGCGAGACGGTTACAAGATGCTGAACTCGCCAATGAACTCGTAGATACATATCAAAAGTATGAGTCGAATCCACTGTCGAAGACAGCAGGTATTTC
>MPMU01000092.1 GCA_002238665.1 Gammaproteobacteria bacterium bin55 | reverse complement strand
TCGAGAGGCGATCGATCCCGAGAGACCGATTTATCTCACCATCCTACGAGGATCAGAGGCTTGAACCTATTCTGAGAAGCGTAAATCGTAGAGAAATAACATTAGATCTCGTGCAAAAGATGGGTCTATATCCCGACGATTGGATGGCTTTCATGACAAACGAGGGAAAGTTGCATTACCTTCCAGTATTGATGTCATTGAGTCTTCAAGATTATCACGACGGCGAAGATAGGTTCGCCGTATTGGATGATTCGATTTTGTCACAGACTTTACCTTGGTTGTTTTATAAACCACCGTCCCGATGGAAAGAGTACCTTCAATTTAACATATATTCATCGTATGAACTAGCTACCAGACTGACAGGCTTATTGGATTTCGACTGGTACTTTCATGGTCACGGCGGAGGTAAATTACTCTATTCGTTAGAAACTCAAGAAAAACAAGCGCTCAGACGCTACGTTGAAAACCTTCCTGGCGTTGGTGCTATGTACCCACTGTATGTTTACGGGGTCTATGAAATTTTGGACGGTCGGGTTGAAATTGGAGACTGTTATTCGTGGTTACCTAATCACGAAAAGGTAGCTTTGGTTGACATCATCGACTTTGTAACCGCTGATTGCTCGAACATGCTATCGGAGGACGTTGTAGATCAGTTAAATTTGGTTCGCGATTCTATTCTGTTGATCTAATTTAGACATAAAGGTTGCACGATCTATTCGAGGGGAGTGCATTTCTGCATCATGTCAGCAATTATTTTTCACGAGCGCTCGGCAATACGACATTGAACTAGGCATAATCCGTCTAGCAATCTTGAGAATTGTGCGTTGAGTTATTCTCCCCTTCGAAATACCTTTTTAAGCCCAGTATTTTGAGCACTTCACTCAACTGTTGCCAATTTTGAATGACTCACCAGAGGGACATCAAACAGTGTTGAGGGAACTAGAACGCGGGTTAGCGAAATGAGATGACAAGGCTATAGAACAGGTTGCTATTGAATGAAAAGCTTAATCAACGACTGCATCGAAACTTTTTTCTCGGCTTTCGAGAATAGATCGATGCCAATGGACAGATTTATCTCACCATCCCAGGGAGACCCACGACTTGAACCGATTCTGAGAAACGTAAATCGTAGAGATATAACACTAGATTTCGAGCAAAGGATGGGTCTTTATCCCGACGATTGGCTTGCTTTCATGACAAACGAGGGAAGGTTGTATTACCTTCCAGTATTGATGTCATTGAGTCTTCAAGATTTTCACGACGGAGGAGATAGGTATTCCACGTTAGATGATTCTATTTTGTCAAGTATTTTACCGTGGTACTTCTATACGCCGCCTCACGAATGGAAGGAGATGGTTCAACGTGACATGAAACATTCATCACGTGGACTAGATGGACTATCTTCCAGTCTGGAGTTGTCCTTTGATTCCAACTGGCACTTTAGACACGGATGGGGTAAATTACTCCTTTCTTTAGACACTCAAGAAAAACAAGCACTCAGACTTTACGTCAATAGACATCCATACCATGGTTCTGAGTACCCACTGCATGTTTACGGGATTTATGAAATTTTGGATGGTCGTGTTGAAATTGGAGACTTTTTTTCGTGGCTACCTAATCACGAAAAGGTAGCTTTGGTTGACTTCATCAACTTCGTAACCACTGACTGCTTGGACACTCTATCAAAGGATGTCGTTGAAACACTATATTCGGTACGCAACTCCATTCAGCCTGACGTGCTACGTTAGTTTTACTACTCGCGGGCGTTTGTCCTCCTCAATTAGTCGAAATACGCGAAGATTTGTGAGAACGAGTACTCCAGAGAGTAATCCAAACTAGGAACAATATGCCTGCCAGTAGTAGCTCGCTATAGATCGGTAGGTATGAGTAAGGTGTTCTGCCACCCATTTGATAAGCGGTTGCGCCGACGGCACCTGCTTCTAGCGGATTGAGCTCTGCCAAAACGTTGCCTCGAGGATCAACTATTCCAGAAACACCGCGATTTGCAGCTCTAACTAGGTAAAGGCCGTTCTCTACAGCTCTCATGCGAACGATTTGGAAGTGCTGGTAAGGTCCAATCGAATTTCCAAACCAAGCATCTTCACTTACGTTGACGATTATGTCGCCCTGTCTCTCACTGATTTGCTTCTTTACAAACCAAGGAAAAATTCCCTCAAAACAAATAGTTGGCACAACATTGAAGCCCTGAACCTCTATACTAGGCTGCTTACCGTGAGAAGGAACTAAATCGCTCATGGGGAAGGAGAAGAAATCAAAAACTGGTCCTATGAGCTCGATAAACGGTATGTACTCACCAAACGGCACAAGCTTCTGCTTGCGATAAACGGTCACATCCGTACCGTCAAACAAACTTAGGCTGTTGTACAGCTTCTGACCGGATTCAGTTGATTCGTAATCGAATTGCCCAATGAGGTGCTTCTTGTTGGAAAAATCCAGTTTCGATCTAGCCAGATATCTTTGATTGTTTTGTACATTCATCGGTAAAGCCACTTCCGGCCAAACTATGAGATCCGCTTCTACGCCCTCGCTTAACTCGACATATCTCTGGAAGTTTGAGTGACTATTAGCTGAGTTCCACTTCTCGGGAATAGTCGCGGCGATTTGAATGGCGGCGACCTGAATAGGGTTTACTGGTTCCGTCCAATGAATAGAAGCAAGCAGAACTAATCCGACTAGAGAGGTGCCCATATACATCACATGTTTGAACGATCGCACATACACGAGGCTACATGCAAGTAATACCACTACCAAGCTATTAAGTGACACACCCCCAATCGATGCAAGCGTGTAAATTGGAGTGTAGGTGGTGACATAACCTGCCACCAACCAAGGAAATCCACCAAATATCCAGGACGTTACCCACTCATACAAGAGCCAGATGATTCCAAACCACAATACAGCATATGCGGGATAAAAAGTATCCTGACTGTCTAATCGTTTTCTAGCTTGATCGTAGCCCACACCCACTAGACTCGTTGTCAGTGCAAAGAGGGCGGTGAACCCCATGACTATAAGAGCTGATAAGAACCAGTTAATGTGTCCGTATGAATGGACACTCACGAACACCCACGACACACCTACCAGGTACTTCGTAAAACCAAACACCCAAGCAAGCAAAAAAGCCTGTTTACCGGTACTAGGTAAGTTCAGTAGATAGAAGAGCGCTGCTATAGACCCAATCGTCAGGGGCCATAGGTTAAAAGGCTCAAAGCCCGTCGCAAATAAAGCTCCCGCAATCCCTGCGCAAGCTATGCGGGTATACGACTTCAACTAGCTGTGATTTGAGGGATCACGCGGAGACTTTGAACTCGTCTTCGATCGGTCTTGAGGACGATAAAGCGGAAGTCTTCTAAAGTGCACTCTTCATCTTTCTGCGGCACGCGACCAAATGCGTTCACGACAATACCACCAATCGTATCGACATCCTCATTACTGAAGTTTGCATCGAAAACCTCATTGAATTCCACAATTGGAAGTAGCGGATCCACCCGATATTGTCCTTTTTCTTCCTCTAGTACCCGTTCATCTTTAACGACAGCATCGTGCTCATCTTCGATGTTACCGACAATCTGCTCCAACACATCTTCAATGGTAATCAAGCCCGAAACATTGCCATATTCGTTGACAACTATCGCCAAGTGGTTTCGACTGGTTCGGAATTCCTGAAGAAGGTTAGTCAGACCCTTATTCTCTGGAACGCGCACGGGTGATCGAATGATGTCTTTCAAGTCATGTCCTTCGATATCTTTGCCGTCTGCGAACCAGGGAAGGACATCCTTTGCATGGAGTATTCCTTGGATATCGTCTATGTTCTCACCGATAACCGGATATCTCGAGTGCGGATTATTGGCCAATATATTGAGTGCACTCCTAATGCCACATTCAGCCTTGATGTAGGACATTTGACCTCGAGGCACCATAACGTCGCTAGCCTTCATCATGTTCAAATCTAAGACACCTATTACGAGATTCTTAGACTGTGGGTCAAGTGTTTCAGCCTGTTCAACTGTGTCGATTAAGGCATGTATTTCGTGATCTGGAGTTTTCGATTCTCCATTGGAAAAAAGCTCGTTGATCCATCCTCTCCATCTAGGATGGGGATCGTTATTTTCTGACATTTCTAAAGGTAAGGATTGGCGATTCCTAGCGAAGCCAATACCTCTATCTCTCGTGCTTGCATAGTGGAAGTTTCCTGGGGTGTCATGTGATCGTATCCTTGCAGATGTAGAACTCCATGAACAACAAGGTGCGCGTAGTGTTCGTATAGTGATTTCCCAGCCGCTTTCGCTTCACATGAAGTGATCTGAGAGCAAATTGCGATATCTCCTAGCCAATCTGCTTCCTCTGCAGGGAAAGCCAGTACATTGGTTGCGTGATTTTCTTGCCGGAACCGCAGATTTAGTTGCTCAGCTTCACTTTCATCCATGACTCGTACACATAGATCCTTTGAGCTATCGGATAACGCTTGGTTAATCCAAGACTCGAACTCTGCGACGGGAGGTACAGGTTCCTCTGTGGCAACTTGAACGGTGATCATCGAACGGATTGCAATAGGTCTATTTAATGGTAGTGGCGAATCGAAGTGTGCATAGCTAAGCTCGAGACGCAGACTTTTTACGTAAGTCATCGCGCTCATATGCATCGACAATTTTCTGGACGAGACGATGACGAACCACATCTCCCGAATCAAAATAGGTCACACTTAAGCCTTTCAGTTTTGGCAGGATCCCAAGCACATGCTTTAGCCCCGATATTTGACCAGTTGACTGGTAAGGTAAGTCGATTTGTGTAGGATCACCTGTGATCGCCACTTTTGATCCAAATCCAATTCGAGTAAGAAACATCTTCATCTGCGCGATCGTTGTATTTTGGCTCTCGTCCAAGATGATAAACGCATCATTCAGCGTGCGACCACGCATATATGCGAGTGGTGCTGCTTCGATAGTTCCTCTTTCGACCAAAGTCTTGAATTGATCGACCCCAATCATTTCGTACAGAGCATCGTACAGAGGACGTAGATACGGATCGACTTTTTGATTCAGATCTCCCGGTAAAAAACCTAACTTCTCGCCAACTTCAACAGCAGGGCGAACAAGCAGTACACGACTTACTTCCTTATTCTTCAAGGATTCAACTGCACAAGCTACCGCTAAATATGTTTTACCCGTACCAGCAGGTCCTACACCAAAATTCACATCTGCGGTACGAATGTTGTTGACGAACTGAATCTGATGAGCTCCGCGAGCCATGATCACTTTGCGATTCGTCTTGATTACCGTCTGATCAGTCTCGGCTTTCTTCTGCGGTGCACCATTTTCTTCAACCATGGTGTTTAGACCTGCGTCCTGCAGATACGTGTGCAGTGTTGCCTCATCCAAGACATCAACTTTCTCAACTAAGGAATAGAGATGTGTCAGTAGTGCTTGTCCACGCTGTACTTGCTTCTCTTCACCAGTTATAGTGAACTTGTGACTTTTGCGGATGATCTCAATTTCGAGTCGATCTTCGACGTGACGGATGTTCTGATCAACCGGACCGCAAAGTACCGAAAGGCGGCGAGCGTCGCTAGGATGAAGATTTAGGACCTGTGTCAAAGTCGCCGATGGAGGTTCTTCGCTCAAATATTTGACTGACAGGAAAGCTTGATTAAAAAAGAGAATTTTAGACTAGGTAATCGGCCAATATGACAAACAGACACTTCATAGTCCCACGGCCGGGAGTTAACCTTCAAAATAGGGTTTGTCACCGGCGATTGTGACGCGAAGACCACTTCTAGATTCAGGGAAATAATCCCAGACAGCTAAGTGCTGTACACATCGGTTGTCCCACATCGCCAATGAATTTACTTGCCATTTAAAACGACACTGGAAGGTCGGATTCTCAACATGCTTAAAAAGAAAACTCAAAAGTTGCCTACTTTCATTCCTTGATAGACCAACGATATGTCTCGTAAACCCTGAATTGACATAAAGTGCTTTTCGTTTTGTGACTGGATGTGTTCTAATAACGGGGTGTACAGCTTGGGGAAATTCTCTTTGTGGTTCATGATCTCCGTAGAGATTTGTGTAATCCGAAACATGCTGTGCTTCGAGTCCTTTCAATAGGGACTGCATCGGCGAACTCAGCGCTTCGTATGCGGCATACATACTGGAGAACAGAGTATCACCTCCTTGACTCGGTACCTTGTGTACATGGAGAAAGCTCCCCAACGGTGGTTGTTCATCTGCCGACACATCTGAATGCCAACCTGATCCGTTGTTTCTTTTAGAATCCCGATCAGTGTGAATGACCATTAATGCGGGATTGCCATCTGCGTAAGGGGCGGCCGGGTGGATGTGGTACTGACCAAACATTCCGGCAAAATCTAGGTGTTCTTGAGCAGTTATCGATTGATCCCGGAAAAACAACACCTGATGATCCATCCAAGCTTTGTGAATCGCTTGAAATAAATCGTCATCAACTCCCTTTGAAAGATCCAGGCCGTGTACCAATCCCCCAATGTTTGGGGACAATGCTTCTACTTGGAAGTATTCGTACGAATTCATCGTGCCGACCCGATCTTTTAGATTAGTCTATCGCAATTGGATTAATAAACATCTGTACGGCACCGCGCACTTTAGCATGGCCCAGTACGAACAAGAACTCCGTTGCACCATCTCGAACGAGAGGACCGGTATTCATCGTCTCAAGAATGAAAATACCGTTTTCCTTGAGCAAGATGACATGACCTTGAAATGGGCGAGTCTCATCAGGAGGAGGTACAACATCCAAGCCCCAGGTATCAGCCCCCACTGCGATTACATTCTTGCTCGCCATATATTGAGCAACTTCCTCTGATTGACCAGGTTCAGCAGCAACCCACTCGTCGGGTGCCGCTTCTAGTTTTGCATCCGTCCAACCAGTATGGAACAGCACTACATCACCTTCCTGAACCGGGGTCCCTTGTTTCTCTTCGACAGCCTGTACGTCTTCGACGGTAAAGAATTGCCCTGCCTCCATGTGTTCAACGTCAAAATGAGCTGCCATATCTAGAACAATACCTCGACTCACAAACGGAGGAACCGTATCGACACCGAGCTTAGTGAGACCATCTAGAAAGGCGATCTCCGTGCTGTGGTTACAGTTGTAATACATCCCATCTGGACCACCAATATGACCCAATCCATCGAGTTGTGAACCAATTCCAAACCAACCTTGAAATAGATCATCGTTGTAAACCGCATTCGGAAAAGCTACCCGACCATGTTGTTGGTTGGGTTGCACTACCTGTAGCGCCAAGCCCCTCGTCCCAAAAGCTGGCGTGTCCCGGTCGATCGTGATACCGAGGCTGTAGATATTTCCTGTTTCAACGAGAGAAACCGCCTTGAGCACTGACTCTGCACTAATCAAGTTCATGTTGCCAATTTGGTCATCTGGACCCCACTTCGATGGTTGGCAATCTTCTTGCTCTTGTGCTTGACTGAATGAGAACAAAGCTATGAGCACCATGCTCGTAAAAATCTGAATGAGCTTGGTTCTTTGTACGATTGGGTTAAGTGCTTTTTTCACTGCTATCCCCTATGAGTCGCGAGTTTTCTACACACCTATATGTTAAATCCAACCTGTCTACCTCTGACAGCTATTCCACCACATTGGAAATTACAGCCCTAGTCGAACAAGCACACGGTCCTTTGACCTAGAGAAGATTGGTGTAACTCAATAAATTAGTGTATATGTTAGTACAGTAGTATTCTAGAACATTTATGCCTTAGTGTAGGTCACTCGATTTCAAGGTAATAGCTTTGCCGCTCCAACGACCAGGTCCAACTACGCTGTGGTCTCCAAGTCCGCATGCGTTGATCGCTAACGCCGTTATGTCCAACGACGCATTGATGTCAGCGTTGTCGGTATGTCCACACGATTGACACTCAAAAGCGGCCTGTGTGCGAGGGTTTGATTTACTCGCGTATCCCATTAACTGCAGATCTGCGAGATGTATTTAGGATCCACCTCTACCCTATTCGTGCTTTTGCACGTTCGTGTCCAGGTAAAACTACCGATCGACTCAGTTTTGCAACGATTCAGTCATTTTGGCTCAAGCATAGGAGTCGAGTTGGGCAGATTTCGACCGCCGGATCGTCAAATTTCGGTCACTTTTGGCAGCAAGCTACTACTCCAATCAAAAGACTCAGTTGCACAGAAGCAAACAATAGAGAAACTAAATTAGAAAAACCGAGTCACCTAAACTTGGAAAAAGTAGGACATTTATGGTCGGAGCAAAGAACAAAGGAAGATTGAACATATGAACGCGTTTTCGTTGCGAATTGGTGTGGTCCGAGTATGCGTTTTGGCGATGCTTCTAATAAGTGTGGTGAGCGCTGCCAAACTCTCGGACGAGGAATTGGCAATATTTCGAAGCGCGTTTGTAAAAATTGCGAATGTATATAACGAAACTTGTGCGTACACACAGACTGTTCATGAACACGAAATGATGCAGGATGAAGTCAATAACACAACGGTTTATCGGGTTGACCCAATCTTGCGACCTGATTCACCGAGGGAGGTCCTCAGTGTGAACGGTCAAGCACCTATCCAACGAGAAACCAAGCCTGTCGAGTCGAGTGAATCTGGAAATCCAACCATGAACTTCACGCTGAGCACTAATGGATCTCCAAGAGATACACAAGAGGCGGTGCTAGTAGGCCTAATTTGCCTCCCTTCGCTATGGAAGACATGAAAATCGTGTCCAAAGAAGATGACATCTGGACTTTTGAAGCACCTATTGCCAATATGCCACAACCGCCAGATGAAGCTCTCGAAGAAATACCAGGACCTCTCAAAGGAATTACCAAAAAAATCAAAATGAAAATGCAGCTGGAGGTACACGCGCCGACCTCCACACCAAGTGTAGTCAGGATTTCTCTCATTAAACCCTTCCGTATCATGCTGGTTGTGAGGATCTCAAAAATGGAATTTGCGATGATATATGGTTCAGACCCAAACGCAGACGGGTTGGTCATGAAAGAGATGAACATGGAAATGAGTGGGCGTGCATTCTGGAAACGAATTTCCCAGAAGCAAAGGACTACGTTTACAGACTTCGATTGTTCGGATCGAGATGAGACTAGTCACGATATATCTGCGGCATCAAGTTTGAACTAAGTTCGTTGCTATTGACCTGGATGTTCGATGAAATAAGAAATCGCCGCATGCAGGATTTAAGTTCGCCAGAACAGGACATAGTTTCCTAGCGACAGCTGCACTCCTGCTAAACATGACTGCGTCCGTTTTCGCGGAACTTACCTAGAAGGAACCCGAGTTATTGAAGAACACTCTAGCCCACCACGCAAAAGGTCTTGGCGATCGTTGCGCTTACTCACAGGTTGAAAACACGGATTTTGGTGTCCGTAAGAGTCGAAAAAGCGATAGAAACTACCCTCTTGCGACTATACGGGTAATCGGAAACCAAAACGTAATACCGTCTTAATATTCTGATAGATACTCGTTAGGAAAGAAGTGAAACGAGGGGTTGACGTGTCGCCCATTGATGGTACGGGCTGGGGTGCGGACTCAAATCTGGCCCCGGAAACATTAGTTCAACTGTTCAACCTAAAAGGAACTATGAGAAGCATTTCGCGTACGGATATTATGGAAAAGGTAGTGCAACGCTACGATCAGGCGGTGATGAACAACGTTATTCGCGCGGAATATGTTGAGTGTATGATTGCTGTTGCATTGGGTCCCGAGTGGCAGTTTACGTGGCAACAAAGTTCGGAGTGGGCTCAATGGGATTGCGAACACAAGCCAAGTGGTGCCAGGATCGAAATCAAACATTCTGCGGCTGTACAACCTTGGACGCGGGTATCGACCAGGGCACAAAGTGTTCCCAGATTTGATATTGCTCCGCGTACACGCCTCTGGACACAGAATGGGAATAAATGGATTGACTCACCTGGACGACGGGCAGACATGTACGTCTTTGCTTGGCACGGATTGAAAACGGGTGTGGATCAACGTGATCCCTCGCAGTGGGTATTTCTCGTAGTTGCAGAATCCGATCTGCCTCCAGAACAGAATTCCATATCGCTCAACAGACTGACAGTACTTGCAGAAACCTGCGGCCTTTCAGAGTTACCGCACACGGTAGATCAGAAGCTTCGGATCCTAGGAACTTTGAAAAAAGACATGCAACCATAACCTCGAAATTTCAGAGCACGACCTTGGTATGTGAAAAGTCAAGTAGATAGCCTCAAAAAATCTCTGTATCAATAGGGTATATATCTCCCAACTTCCAACCAAAGACAAGGGTTAATCAAAATCCATGATGAACTAGGCATACCACCCAATGACGACACAAAGCGTAAGCTCACAGGCAGGATAGCTCTGTTGGTGAGGCTTACTTAAGCGGCAACAACCTCTCCGCGTAGGCTATTAGGTAAAGCCTCGGTAATACGAACATCTACAAGGTCTGCTTCTGGATGTCCTGGAAAATTCACCACACGGTTGTTCTCTGTTCTACCCTGAGATTCATCTGGCGACCGCAGAGAAGTACCTGTCACAAGCACACGTTGAACTGTACCAACCATATTCTGAGCGTGCCGATTTGCTTGTGAACGTAGTTGGTCTTGAAGTTTCTGCAACCAGATTTTCTTGGTGTTAGCAGGTATAGGGTCAGGCAACGAAGCTGCCGGAGTGCCAGGTCTTGCACTATAGATGAAACTGAATGAAAGGTCGAAATCCAACTCAGCGACCAAATCACAGGTCTGCTGGAAATCGTGCTCCGTTTCTCCCGGATATCCAACTATGAAATCAGACGAGAGCGCAATGCCTGGTCGATTTTCACGAAGTCGTCTGATTTTTGATTTGTACTCCAAGACCGTGTGACCACGTTTCATCATTGCCAAAACTCGATCTGACCCACTTTGAACTGGCAGGTGCAAATGGCTCACTAACTTCGATTCTGTACGGTAGGCATCGATTAAGGAATCTGAGAATTCGATTGGATGCGACGTTGTATACCGAATCCTTTCGATCCCAGAAATTTCAGCTACATAGTGAATGAGTTCAGCTAGGTCGACGTGCTCGCCGTCTAAATCTCCGCGATATGCATTGACGTTTTGACCTAAGAGATTAATCTCCCGTACTCCTTGGTTGGCGAGGCTTACTACCTCGCGCATGACATCTGGAACGGGTCTACTAATCTCATGTCCTCGAGTGTACGGAACCACACAGAAACTACAGTATTTACTGCAACCTTCCATGATGGTCACATAAGCCGTGACTCCATCGGCATGAGGTTCTGGTAACTTGTCAAACTTCTCGATCGCAGGAAAACTGATGTCGACTACAGGTTTGTTAGCCTTGCGTTTTTGCTCCAATAGATCTGGAATCCGATGTAGCGTCTGAGGACCGAAGACCAAATCAACGTATGGAGCTCGTTCAGTAATGGCTTTACCTTCCTGACTAGCTACACACCCTCCCACACCAATGACCAGATCAGGGTTGGCACGTTTCAAGTGCTGCCAGCGCCCCAACTCATGAAAGACTTTTTCCTGTGCTTTCTCTCGAATTGCACATGTATTCAGAAGGATTAGATCAGCGTCTTCAGGCTCATTGACAAGTGTCGCATCGTGCGTTTCGCGAAGCAATGACACCATCTTGTCAGAGTCATATTCATTCATCTGACATCCGTGGGTTTTAATGAAGAGGCGCATGAGTTAGCGGCCTAAGATGGTGGTGAGACTCCACCAATTATAAATTTGACTACCTTGGCTTACTCGTTACTTCACGATGGCACTGCAAAAAATCGATTTCATGACACGAATGAGATTGAACGGCTTGAGTGGAAAGGTCAGACCAAAACCAAAGACCGGCGTGTTGTTGGCTGTCAAACGAAGATCGCATTTTGCGATAATTAGTTTCCTGCAAGGTATTCAAAGTAATCTTTAGTTCATATGCCGAGAGATGATCGAAAATACATCTACCGAGTTCACTTTCACAACGATGGTGAAATCTACGATGTATATGTAAGCGATGTTTCCGATAGTTTCTTGAGTGGGTTTATCCGTTTAGAAGGGTTTATTTTTGGCGAAAACAGTCAAGTGGTAATTGATCCTTCTGAGGAAAAATTACGATCTGAATTTGAAGATGTTGATTTTGTCGAAATCCCCTTTCACCATGTACTGCGAATCAGTAGCGTGAAAAAACGCGGATCACCAAAAATTGTTAAGAGTGATCAGTCGAGTGTGTCGGTCATACCTTTCTCTATTCCCGCAGAACGCAAGAAGTAGTGTGTTTGATCTCTGCCCGATAGATCAATTGGGATAAGGATCAACGTTGTCTGTTGTAGTCGTTGGAGGTGGTCAAGCAGCAGGTCAGCTGGCCTCGACGCTTCGTCAAGAAGGGTATGAGCAAAAAATTACCATCATCACCGATGAACCGTATATCCCTTATCAGCGTCCTCCCCTATCTAAACAGTATCTGCAGGGACAAGTTGACAAACAGAAAATCTCTTTAAGACCTCAAGCCTTCTACGATACGAAGGAAATCGAAGTCAAATCAAATGTCCGTGTAGAGGCATTCGATACTAAAAAGAACATTGTTCAATGCAATGATGGGACTACTGTTCCGTTCACCGATCTGGTTCTAGCTACAGGATCTTCACCGATTCGGCTCAAGGTGCCTGGTGCAGACCTAGAGAATGTGTTTGTATTTCGAACGGTAGAACACGTAGATGCGATTAGGGACAGCCTAACTGAACCCAAACGCATTGTCATTATTGGCGGCGGTTATATTGGTCTCGAAGTCGCGGCGAGCTGCAAAATGCTAGGGCACGAGGTCTCAGTCGTTGAACTTGAAGACCGACTTCTCAAGCGAGTGACTTCATCGTTCATGTCGGATTATTTCATGAAATTGCATGTCTCCCATGGTGTCGATTTGCACCTTGGCAAGGCAGTCGATGAAATTGTGGGAGACGAGACTGGTAGTGTCGCGTCAGTGCATTGCTCAGATGGGACATCTTTGAAAGCAGATGTCGTCATCGTCGGAGTCGGAATTCGTCCAGTGACACAACTCGCCGACGAACAGAACCTCCCAGTTGAAAACGGGATCAAGGTCGATGAATACTGTCGAACGACTCAATCAAATATCTACGCCATTGGTGATTGCACCAATCATCCCAATACGCTTTTGGATCGAAGATTACGTCTGGAATGTGTTCCTAACGCAATGGAACAGTCACGTGTAGCTGCCCAGAATATCGTAGGCAAAGAAGTGAAGTACGAGTCCTATCCATGGTTCTGGTCAGATCAGTACGACGTGAAATTACAGATGTCAGGCATTCTAGACGAGTATGAAGACATGGTCGTACTGGGTGATATAGCTGAAGGTAAGTTTGCCTTGTTCTATTTCAACAATGGAGTACTATGTTCGGCCGATGCGGTAAATTCACCGAGAGAATTTATTGCGGCAAAACAACTGATAGGTAAACCAGTCACACCAGAAGCACTAAGAGACCAAAACGTCGAACTAAAAGAGCTCGTTCAACAATTCAGAAGCTGAGGACTATTCCTCGCCTTCGTCGATCATTTGTTTTAGCTTCTCTGCAAACTCTCGAGTTTCCGCTTTAACCCGTTCCTCATCCAGAGTTAAGGCTCTTCCATCGCGGACTACGACGTTTCCGTCGATTACGACATTCGAGACGTTATGCGCGTCTGTGACGTAGACGAGATGAGAAAGCACGTCATACATTGGGGTGTGCTGTAAATCTGAGATTTCTATCTGGATGAAATCTGCCTTTTTCCCGATTTCTAACGTACCGATGTCCTCAAATTGATTTATCACCTTTGCGCCGTTGACTGTTGCCATCTTTAGCACATCAAATGCTGGTAACGCCTTGGGGTCCATACGCGTTACTTTCTGAAGTAATGTTGCCATATGAATCTCGGTCCACATGTCGAGGTCATTGTTACTGGCCGCGCCATCCGTACCAAGCGCTACAGGTACTCCAGCATTTAGCATGTCAACGACTGGGCTGATACCCGCAGATATTTTCATATTGGACGTTGGGTTGTGAACTACTCCTACCCCTCGTGCCACCAACAATTCGATTTCCTCCGCCGTAGGATAGATCATGTGTGCGGCGATAACACCGCCACTAAAAAAGCCAATCGAGTCCAAGTAGCTGACGGGCGTGGTCTCATAGTTAGCCACTGAGTAAGCAGTCTCTGCTTCTGATTCGGCAACATGTATATTAATCGGCACACCTAGCTCATTGGCGATCTCGCGTCTGACGATCAGTTCTTCGGTTGGGATGGTATAGACAGCGTGCGCACTCAATATCGGATGTACACGGTCGGTCGTCAGCGACCATGACTGTCGAATATCCTCGACGGTTTGTAGGTCTTTAGTCACTTCGGCTGCATCAAGCATTCCCCGAGGAGA
>MPMU01000091.1 GCA_002238665.1 Gammaproteobacteria bacterium bin55 | reverse complement strand
CAACAACTCCTTCCGTACTTTGGAGAGACAGGGTGGGCGTTTGCACAGAGAATGGATCCTGTAGATTGATCTGTTGAAGTTCCGTATCGAGTGAGATTTGCTCCGATTCAATGAGATTTTCCAGGTACTGGAGCTGTACATTACCTTTCAGGAAAATTGGTCCTTGTGGATTCCTTAATAATTGATCGCTACGCGTGGCGATAGACTCGGTCGAGTGAATCAAGTACTCCTCGGATGTATCTATTTGCGGAGGAACCAAGCAAGTGGGTTGGCTCATATCCCAGGTACTTGCCAGAGTTGTGTAATCCCCTGATTGGGCTAACGACTGCAATGCAGTAGCGAGAAGAATTGCAGGCATCCCTGCGCGCTTTAAGCTGGAGGAGAAATGGCCTGTCAATCTATAATCCCTCCCATGTCCTCCTCGCTCCCACCTTTGATGCGTCAATGGCTCGGCGAGCACGTAAAAATCTCCAGATTCAGGCCAGTAGCCATCATTCCAGAGGCTAGTACCCGACAATTCTGGAGGCTTAGATCGGCTACATCGACGCTTATCGGCATGTATTCGCCTCCGGAATCTGAGCAAAATGAGCAATTTTGTTTATTGTCTGACACGTTCCGCGCTAATCAGGTTCCTGTACCTGAAGTGTATGCCAAGGATCTAGAGCATGGGTATTTACTGGTATCTGATGTTGGAGAAACGGACTTTGAAGCAATTTACCGTACCCCGTTACGCAACCAAGCATTGGCAGAAGCACTCAAGGTTCTAGTACTCATCCAGCAAATTCAAACTGAAGACATCCCGCCTTACACGAGTGAAAGATTTCATGACGAGCTCGGAATTTTCGAAGAGTGGCTGTGCGACAAATGGCTGGGTATTTCTGCTAAGCCGTTAAAAATGATTAGCGATCTCCTAATTCAGAGAATCCAAGACCAACCAAAATGTGTCATTCACAGGGATTTTCACTGTCGTAATCTGCTGTTTTCCGAGAATTCTCATCAGCTGGGAGTTGTTGACTTTCAGGATGCATTGGTCGGGCCCTCTGCGTACGACTTAGCTTCGTTAGTCTATGACTGTTACCATGAGTTTTCGTCGGACGATATTGACTCTTATCTTCAGCGATTTCTTGATTTATCTCAAGAGACTGAGACTTACATAGCACAAGACATTAACGAGTTAACCAGCGCAGTTGAATTATGTGCGATTCAGCGACAATTGAAGGCAGTAGGCATCTTCTGCCGTCTTGTGTACCTGCAACAGAAGAGCACTCATTTGAAATTTGTGATCCCCGTAATGCAGCGCATAGCTTCCCTGACATCCAAACACGCCGATTTCGAGGGATTTGGTTATTGGTTGTTGAACGAAGTCATTCCACAAAGCGCAGATCAGTTGCCAAAACTGTACGCTCAGTCAAGCGGCGGATAGCGTGCACGCATTTATCCTCGCCGCTGGATTCGGCACGCGGCTACGACCGTTGACAGAGAAAGTGCCTAAGCCTTTGATTCAAATTACCAGCGAACCTTTAATTGAGTATCAGATTCGGTGGCTACGTAATGCTGGAATCAACGACATCGTGATCAATTTACACCATTTAGGTTCACAAATAGAGGAATATCTCAAGGATGGTAGTAATCTGAGAGTCAATATCGCATACAGCTGGGAGGACACGATCCTGGAAACTGGAGGTGGGATTTTCCAAGCACTACCTCTGTTGAAATCAGATCCTTTTGTCGTTCTCAATGGCGACGTATGGACAAACTATTCATTCAAACCAGACTCGATTCCATCGGAGTCCTTAGCACATCTTGTACTTGTACCAAATCCAAAAGGCCGTTCATTTGGAGATTTCAGTTTGGACGGACCTTTTATTCGTCGACCGGCTGAGCCATCTTCCAGAAACTTGACCTTTAGTGGCATTTCCTTTCTTCGGCACGAACTGTTTAGAGACAAGAAAATCGAACCTTTTTCCCTAACTAGAGAATTACTTTTTGATCGACTTGACGAAAACTGCATTACGGGTGAAATTTTCAACGGAACTTGGATAGATATCGGAACACCTGAGACTCTTAAGCAAGTTCGTCGCATGATGTTGTAGTAGCTGAGATTGTCACATTCTTGCGGCAACTTAAAATTCGCCCGTGTCCTACCTGATCGCTCCTTCTATACTCGCCGCCGATTTCGCGAGACTCGGTGAAGAGGTTGAGACAGTAATAGAAGCTGGTGCGGACGTCATTCACTTTGATGTGATGGACAGCCATTACGTTCCCAATCTAACCATTGGACCACCCGTTCTTGAAGCTCTCATAAATCGACTACCTTCGCTTTCCGTAGATGTTCACCTTATGGTCCAACACGAGTCAGACACGCTCGTTCGGAACTTTATCTCCGCGGGTTGTTCCTATATTTCCATCCATCCTGAATCTACGACTGTGCCGTTCGAAATTCTCGAGACTATTCGGAAAGCGGACGTCAAAGCAGGTATTGTGCTCAATCCAGATGAGCCGATCTCAAACGTAGACCCCTTCATTGACTATATTGATTATTTGCTGATCATGTCTGTTTTTCCCGGTCGAGGTGGCCAGAAGTTCATTCCTGAGACTGTGCCACGCTTGAGAGAAGCACGAAATCTTCTGGATTCCAAGTCCACACAAATTCGACTGGAAGTCGATGGCGGGATCAGTGCTCAGAACATAGGTTTAGTAGCTGAAGCCGGCGCAGATATGTTCGTCGCCGGTACGGCAATTTTCGGTACGCCTGACTATTCCCAAACCATCCAGCATTTGCGCTCGCAGTTAGGTTGCGCAACATGAAGGAATACTCTGCCTATCTCTTCGATTTAGATGGCACATTGGTAGATACCGCGCCAGATCTGATGGATGCGCTGAATCATGCACTCAACTCGATATCTCTGCCTTCCGTAAATTTGGAACTCACCAGAAAATGGGTCGGTTTCGGCGGTCGAGTCATGCTGAAGCAAGCCATGGAATCATTCTCGAATGAACACAACGTCGAACCCGACATTGAACATCTCTATCGAGTCTTTGTCGATTACTATCGAGCTCAAACTTCAGAGAAAAGTCAGCCTTATCCGGACGTGATAGATACACTGCAAAAACTCTATCAACGAACCGGGAAATTGGCCGTAGTAACCAATAAGGCGGAGCATTTGGCACTTAAATGCCTGGATGAGCTTGATTTAACACGGTTTTTCAACGTAGTAGTCGGAGGCGACACATTGCAAGTCGCCAAGCCTGAAGCCGAGCCAGTGTTCTATGCATGTAACGAGCTCGAAGTGAAAACGGCAGATACTCTCTTCGTAGGCGATTCAAAAACTGACCTTGACTGTGCAAGAAATGCAGGTTGCGATGTCGTCATCATGGCTGATGGTTATTACGGCAACGTTGAACCACAATCTATGGGCGCAGACGCGATTATCTCGACGTTTCGGGAACTGATATGAACATGTGGGATGTGGTAGGACTACCTGAAACGATTTTCAGGTGGCGTAGCTAGCAAAAATTCAGGGGACCCGTATCCCTTTTCCAATTTTCCTTTTCTAGCCTTACGTCACAAACACCGCACTATGAACAAAAGTGAATTCGATAGTCTCGCTGAGCAAAACTACACTCACGTACCCATAAGCCGCAAGATATTCGCCGATTTCGATACGCCTCTATCGGTCTACCTTAAATTAGCCAACAAGCCCTACAGCTATCTACTGGAATCTGCCGCCCAAGGCGGTGAACGATGGTCTCGGTACTCAATCATCGGACTACCTGTAGAGACTGTCCTTCAGGTCGACGGAAACCGGCTCACAGTAGAAAAAAACGGAGAGATTGTCCAGGACATAACGTGCGATGATCCCCTCGGTGAAATCAAGAAGTACCAAAGTCAGTTCAAGATCCCAAAGAACGAAGCACTGGGTCGGTTCTACGGTGGCTTGGTTGGTTACTTCGGCTATGACACGGTTCGGCTAATAGAGGAAAGACTCAAGCACACATGTCCACCGGACTCGGTGTACACGCCGGATATCCTGCTAATGGAGTCTAAAAACATCGCGGTATTCGATAATGTCGAAGGATCGCTACAGCTTGTTGTGTTAGCCAACCTCAACAATCCCAATGCATGGGAGGACGCGCAAACCCAGCTTGATTCCCTAGAAAGGCAACTGAAAATACCTCTCTCTGATATCCCAAGTTCCCCCGTCGGAAAAGCCATCTCAGAAGATGCCTTCGTTTCTTCGTATGGACGTGAGAAGTACATGCACGATGTCGAGATAATCAGGGACTACATCCACGCTGGCGATGTCATGCAAGTTGTCTTGGCACAACGACTTTCAATTGACTTTGCAATTCCACCCATCCAACTCTATCGTTCTCTTCGGAGTCTAAATCCTTCACCTTACATGTACTTCATGAATTTAAGAGATTTCCATGTGGTAGGTTCGTCGCCTGAAATACTCGCTCGGGTCGAAGACGGCACCGTGATTAATCGGCCATTGGCTGGCACCCGACGACGAGGTCATACTCCAATTGAGGATGCAGCTCTAGAAATGGAACTTCAAGAAGATCCCAAGGAAATTGCGGAACATCTGATGTTGATCGACCTAGGACGTAATGATGTCGGTCGGGTCAGCACCATTGGCTCGGTGCAGGTTACAGAAATGTTCGCTGTCGAAAAGTACGCGCACGTCATGCATCTCGCGTCGAATGTTGAAGGCAAGCTTCAAGCAGACAAATCCGCTATCGACGTTCTTAAAGCTACACTGCCCGTTGGCACCCTTTCCGGTTCACCAAAAATACGCGCAATGGAGATTATTGACGAGTTGGAACCTGTGAAACGCGGTGTCTACGGTGGTGCGATTGGCTATCTGGGCTGGAATGGGAATATGGACATGGCGATCGCAATAAGAACCGCGGTTATCAAGGATAATCAACTATTTATCGAAACTGGCGCAGGGATCGTGGCTGATTCTGTCTCAGAACTAGAGTGGAAAGAGTGCATTAACAAAGGACGTTCTATTTTTCAAGCGGCGCAGCTAGCAAATCGAGATTTGGTACTTCATGGATAAATTCGCCGGAATCTGTCGACGGATCGTCGAACACAATCTTTTTTCATATACGATCACAGCGCTCATACTAGTCAACGCAATTCTCATCGGACTAGAAACCATCGATAGCGTTCATGAAGAATACGGCGCTCTCTTTTTACTGATTTTCAACGTCATTCTCTGGATCTTCGTCATTGAAGCAGCCCTGAAAATCTCGGCTGAGTACCCAAAACCACTGAACTATTTCAAAGATGGGTGGAATGTCTTTGACTTTATCGTGATCGTGTTTTGCTTGATACCTGATTCTTCAGAACTGGCTTTGATCGCCCGAGTGCTTCGGATACTTAGAGTCCTTTCAGCTATTCCCAGCCTACGTGTGCTGGTGAATGTACTCATGCGCTCGTTACCAAGCATGGGTAATATCGTGCTCTTGACCTTGGTGATTTTCTATGTATACGGCATATTAGGCCATCATCTGTTTGCAGGTATAGATCCCACTCACTGGGAGTCGCTAGGTCGTTCACTGCTATCGCTCTTCCGGATCATTACTCTTGAAGACTGGACGGACATCATGTATGTTGCGATGGAGACATATTGGTGGGCTTGGATGTATTTTGTCTCATTGGTTCTCGTTGGAACCTTTGTGGTGTTTAACTTGATCATTGCTGTAGTGATCCGCAACCATGATGTTGCAATTAAGGAATGGGCAGACACTCAATTGGGTTCACCCAACACAGAGCAACTCATAGAAGAAATCCAAAGCATGCATGCAATATTGGACCGTCTCAGCGAACGCATAGAAGGTATGGACTTGGACAAGGATTCACGCTCTAGTGCTTAAGAACTGTGTTCGTGGCTTTCTTTATCTGATATGTAGTTCAGCACTATTCGCACAAGCAGTCTTTGAAGACGCTGACCTTGCGACACTGGAATTTTCCACCGACGAAGTCACCTGGCTGTCAGTAGATATTGCGCCGGATGGTAAAACGTTCGTCGTAGATGTCCTCGGAGATCTTTATACCCTTCCTCGGGCGGGAGGTATAGCAGCTCAGCTCACAGAGGGGGTGGCGTTCGATTCTCAACCGGTGTTCTCACCTGACGGTAAGACAATCGCGTTTGTGTCAGACCGAAGTGGTTCTGAAAACCTTTGGATAATGGCCGCAGACGGCACCGAGCCACGCAAGATCACTTCACTGGGTTCGCGCTTTGAGTTGGCCTCACCAGCTTGGTCCCCCGATGGTAGCCACGTAATCGTTGCTAAGCGATCGTGGGGGCAACGAACCAATGAGATTTGGGCGTACTCTCTGGACGGTGGAAAAGGGGTGCGATTAACACGTACTGGCGACACAGCCGACCACACAGAACGACACAACGCTTTGGGTGCAGTATATAGCCCAGATTCAAAGTACCTGTACTATGCAACCAAACGAGGAGGATTTGGCTACAACCTCACTTTTCCACAATGGCAGATTGCTCGTAAAGACCTTCAGAGCGGTAGAGAGGACACAATAACTAATGCGCCTGGTAGCGCTTTTCGACCACAGCTATCTCCCTCCGCGTCGGCGATGGTATATGGTACGCGATTCAGTGCCCAAACCGGCTTACGTATACGCCACTTCGAAGACGGTCGAGATGAGTGGCTGGTCTATCCAATACAGCGAGATGAACAAGAAAGCACATTCACTCGAGATCTACTTCCGAAATTTACGTTCAGTCCTGATGGATACAAAGTCTTTTACACTGCTGACGGAAAACTCTTCAGCATTGACATTCGTACGAGGCGGATTTCTGAAATCAACTTTGAAATACCAGTCAAGCTGAAGCACTATCCGAGGAAAGAGTTCAAATATCGCCTAGGCATAGGTCCAGTTCGAGCGACAGTCATTCGTAGTCCTGAATTGAGCAATGATCAATCAAAGTTGACCTTCACTGCTTTTGGTCAGGTTCATGTGTACGACCTAGAAGGCCATCAGATCAAAGCGCTGACCACTACTTCGGATATCGCGGCAAATCCAACTTGGTCGCCCAAAGACAATCGAATCGCCTATGTGACTTGGGGCCAAGATGGTGGCCATCTATGGACAGTCGCTGCTAACGGCAGAGGAAAGCCACAGCAGATTAGCAAGACTCCTGCGTTTTACAGCGATCCACTTTGGTTACCCGACGGGCGTGCCATTGTGTTATTTCGGAGTGCTGCCTATAACCGACAAGTAGCAGGATGGGACCAGGGGTACGGTACTGGGGCGGACTTGATCAAGATTGATATTCGATCTGGTGAAACCACCTTTGTCAGACATGCAGGGATGCTCACTGGTCCACATTTAGGTCCCGTAGAAGATCGAATTTACCTTTATGAAACTCCCGGTTTATTTTCGTCTGGAAATGGTTACCTAGTCTCCATTCGAATGGACGGTACTGACTGGCGCAGGCACTTATCCCTCAAAGGACCTGGTATCTATTACGAAGATGAATCAGTACCTGCATTCTCCATCTTCATGAGCCCAGACGGAACGTACGCCATCGCTCAACATACCAATCAACTCTACGTTGTCAGGTTACTAGGAAAGAATCCTGCCTTTGTCAGGACCAACATTGAAAACGGTTCCGTTCCTATCGCAAAACTGACGGATGTTGGAGTCGATGAGATAGGCTGGTCAAGGGACGGCAAAACGATTTACTGGACCGTAGGGAATGAATTTTTTCTTCGTCGTTTAGCATCGATTGAATTCGATAAGCCGGACACAGACGAAGAGGAAAACACCGAGCAGTCAAAATCCGAAGACAAGAACGGAATCAACTCGGAAGACTCCGACGGTGACAAGACCGAACTGACTGAGGATGCAGTACTTGAAAACCATGAATCGGTAGAACACTCATCGATTATCGTCTACCAACCTAGAGATGTGCCACGTGGTAAAGTCCTGCTCTTGAATGGCAATCTAATTACGATGCAAGCGGGACAGGAACCAGTTCTACTCAAAACGGATCTCTTGATCGAAAACGATCGGATTACGGAAATTGGTCCAGATCTAGAGGTCTCAAATCCGGACTTCACTTTGGATATCTCAGGTAAATTCGTGCTACCTGGATTCGTGGACACCCATGCCCATTTGCCATTGTTACGGAGAGTGATTGGGTCTGAAGCATGGTCACTCGCGGCAAGTCTTGCCTACGGCGTAACAACAGCAATCGACGTACAACCTTCGACCATTGACATTCTGGACTACGCTAATCTCGTCGAATCTGGAAAATTGATCGGTCCTCGCGTTTTGACAACCGGACCGGGAGTGTTCATGGACAATGAGTTTAAGTCTCAAGCACATGCTAAAAATGTCTTATCTCGTTATAAGAACCACTATGGCGTGAACAACATCAAGTCATATATTTCCGGGAGTCGAGAACAACGTCAGTGGCTGGCAATTGCATCCCAACAGTTGCAACTTATGACAACCACAGAAGGCGCGTTGGACCTAAAAAGAAATATCACGCACGCAATTGATGGATTCGCGGGCAATGAACACAACCTACCAGTGATTGGTATTTACACCGATGTTACAAAGCTTTATGGTCATACCCAAATTGCGTATACACCCACTCTTCTGGTGGCATATGGTGGACCGTTTGCACTAAATTACTTTGTCAGTCAAGAGTCACCATGGCTTAACGAAAAACTTAGAACATTTACTCCTCCTCATGTTCTTGAACAGACACTTCTCCGATCGAACTGGGTACACCCGATTGAGCATGTATTTACAAAACACGCACAACAGGCTAGAAAGATTCTCAAAGATGGTGGCCGAGTCGGTATTGGATCGCACGGCGAATTGCAAGGATTAGGCTATCACTGGGAGCTTTGGGCAGTTGCGAGTGGAGGTTTTACACCTTTGGAGGCATTAAATGCTGCAACTTTGCATGGCGCGGAAATGATCGGTGTAGCTACAGACGTGGGATCAATTACAGAAGGCAAGTTAGCAGACTTGGTAGTCTTGCAGGAGAATCCGCTGGACGACATACGCGCAACGACAACGTCTAGCTTTGTAATCAAGAATGGTGTCGTATACGAAGCAGAAACACTGTCTGAAATCTGGCCAAACAAACGCGAATTGAACCAACCGTTTTGGTCAGATCACATACCAGAACAGAATCAACCCGCAGTACAGAACTAAGTAAATTGCACTCTAGGCAAAGAAACCGATAAACTAGTGATCTACTTATATTCACGCGGACCAAGAGATCAATTCCAGTAATTGATCTGAGAGGATTAGCACATGTCTTTTCGAACTGAAATTAGGTCGTGGCTCAAAGAAAACTGCCCAGACGGCTGTCGTGGACCTGGCGAAGTGCCTGGAGGCGGAACCAAGGTGCCGATGTCCGATGACCAGAAACTCTGGATAGACCGTTGCGCGTCTGAAGGTCTTACTGTACCTTTGTGGCCGGTCGATTATGGTGGCGCAGGCTTCTCCAAGGAGCAATACGTAATCCTGCTTGAAGAAATGCAAGATCTTGGAATTCGTGCGCCCGTCGCAGGTATGGGTACAGCCATGTTGGGACCGACTTTACTTGAGTATGGGAATGAGGAACAGAAGAAGCGGCACCTCCCTCGGATCGCCCGCGGAGAGGTTTGGTGGTGCCAAGGCTACTCAGAGCCTAGTTCGGGTTCTGACCTAGCGTCGTTGCGAACACGTGCTGAAAGCCACGGTGACCATTATGTGATTAATGGCCAGAAGATTTGGACCTCGGGCGCTCAAAATGCAGATTGGATTTTCTGTTTGACTCGAACCGACCCTAATGCACCGAAGCATGAAGGCATCAGCTTCCTTCTATTCACCATGCATCAGCCTGGTGTCACAGTGAGTCCTATTCGATTGATTTCTGGAGCTTCACCGTTCTGCGAAACCTTTTTCGACAATGCGATCGCACAAAAAGAGGATCTGGTTGGCGAAGAGAATAAGGGCTGGTCGGTCGCAAAACGACTATTGCAACATGAGAGATCAGGCATTGGCGCATTAGCCTCTGGACGCAATAGGGAAGAAGGAGTCAATATTCCCGAGTTACTGACGCGCTATCAGCCAGACGAATGTAATCAAGAACATCGACAAAGAGGAATTGAACTCGAAATCAATTCTCATGCCATGCGATTGACACAACGAAGAACTGTCGAGGAATCGCAAGGTAATACGCCGGGACCAGCAACCTCAATTTTCAAGTACTACGGCGCAAACCTTGCTAAAGAGAGATCTGAACTACAGGTAGCGATAATGGGTACTCAAGGGATTGGTGCTTCCAATACAAACTTTTCTAACTCCGAGTTAGGCATGACCAGATCTTGGTTGGCAGGTAAGGCCAGATCTATTGCCGGCGGGTCTAACGAGGTTCAGCTGAATATCATCGCAAAAAGAGTACTGGGTTTACCTGATTAGGTGCGATCGTTGGCTTCTCTGATCAAAAAACCGTTCTTCATGTGGAGAACAGCATGTCTCATTCTGTTCTTCCTTGTGTCTTCAGTGGCACTCGCAGAGGCGGAAGGATTTCCCTGGCTATCTTCGTTAGAACTTGGTGATCAGGTCAAACAGTCTGGTGCACGACTTATTGACTTGCCACTGGGACTACATGCGCTTGAAGAGGTTTCGGACGAAAACAATCGCATCGTTATTGGTGTGCATGGTTGGCGTTCCGAAGGGTATGAATGGGTGTACCCACTACTTACCATGGACTCTGACCGGACTACGACCTACTTTTTTCGTTGGGATTTCAATGAGTGTCCGATCAAGAGCGGGCGTATCCTGCTGACAGAGATTCAAAGCGCTCTGGAGACTCACCCTAATACAGAGACCATCGTTATCGTAGGTCACAGTCTTGGCGGTATATTGCTTGCTAGCGTGGCAGACGAATTCACATTAGCTGTAAAAACTGAGATTCACCTGGTAGCGTCTCCTTTAGCTTCAATTGAGTCTGAAGCATGTGCTGAACAGGCATTACCAGAACGATCTTTTGCTTCTCGAGACATCTTCGAGTGGCGAACCCAACATGCACTAGACAATGCCTTCAATCGACTCGATGAAGACCCGCAAAACGTGGAAATACCAGGTAGCTTGGTGGTTCGCTTACCAGATACCTACAACGGTCGACGTCTCGGTCACAACTGGTCAATTAGCTGGGTTGCGGAAAAGCTAGTCGACGAATGAACTCACCACATATTTGTCATGTAATCAGTGGCAAAAACGAAGGAGGTGGTATCGAACGTCACGTAAAAGATCTCACAGAGGAGTTGGCCGCAATTTACCAAGTCTCCGTGATAGCAGACCCGAGTATGGAGGCCATGTTTGCTGACTCCATTCGATTCGTCCCGGTGGATTTTCTACGAAGCCGCAGGAATCTCTTCTTGACAATGGAGCTAAGAAGAAAAATTCTTGCGCTCGCACCCGATTGTGTTCACGTACACGGTCGGAAAGCAGCAAGCCTGATAGGTCGTATAAACCGATTTATGCGAATTCCAAGTGTGATTACCATCCACAATCTAAGTCCATCCACCAAAGAGTGCAAACGCTTTGATGCAGTGATCGGAGTATCAGGCGTCATAACTGCGAATATCTCGCATCCAGTTAAGTTCACGATCTACAACGGTCGTACCCGCTAAGCCCAGTCGCCGTATCGCATGAGTCTACGAGCATTGTCTGTAGGGAGACTAGCACCAGTCAAGGACTTTCCACTCCTACTTACCGCTTGGGTGCACGTAAATATACCGCTACAGATTGCAGGCGAAGGACCTGAAAAAGACGATTTGATTGGGCTACAAAAAGCCCTGAGGTTGGAAGATCGAGTGGAATTTCTAGGGCATAGAAGCGATGTAGATACCTTGTACACAAACGCCGATCTGGTAGTAGTTCCGTCTCGAAGAGAAGGCTTCGGTTATGTCACACTAGAAGCACTACAACATCGATGTGTGGTTATCGCGACTCATACAGGTATTGCGGAAGAACTCATCCCCGATCAATATCTCGTGCAGTCCTCACCGCAAGAACTCGCTAACACTGTTAATTGGACCATCAACAATTTGTCGACCGCAAGAACAGATTTCGGACCTGTGTGGGATTATGCAAACACGCTCACCGTAGAAAAAATGACGGATGCGACTCTCGCGGTCTATGACCTGCTACTCGCCCCTTGAGGCTTGTCCTAACCCCGCTGGTAAGTCCCAACCAGACGATTCATCCCGATAACGCTAGGTTCAATCGTCGCAAACAAATCAAGCATGGATAGACCCGCGGGATGTTCCGCAGAACTGTTTAACGCAAGTACCCAAAAGTAGTACTGATGTAGTCCATGGCCTTCTGGTGGCATAGGTCCCCCGTAACCTGATTTTCCAAAGTCACTTTGCCCCTGAGTATGCTGATCGGTGCCCTCCGCCAATTCGGCCACATTACCCGGGATGTTATACAAGACCCAGTGGACAAATCCATATTGAACAGGTGTGATTAGGGGTGCGTCCGGATCATGACAGACTACCGCAAATGCTTCCGTCCCGGCGGGTGAATTCGTCCAAGCCAGTGAAGGAGACACATCTTCACCTTCTCCAGTATGTTTGGATGGTATCGACCCTCCTCCAACAAAAGCCGAGCTTGTTAATTGAATGTCAGATAACGCAAATCCCATGAAAATCTCCCGAAATTTTTTCAACATTGTAATGAGAAGCAGACCTCGAGAGCAGCAATTTCTTTGACCATTGGTGACCTTGCAAACTCTAGGTACTGAAACTTGGGAATATAAAATGAATTTCCCACTAGCTCCTAATCATGAATAAGGTGCATTTGATTTGCTTCTGATGCTTGACAACTACGACTCGTTCACGTATAACCTCGTCCAGTATCTAGGTGAATTAGGCCAAGAGGTTGAGGTTTACCGAAACGATGAGATTACTTTAGACGAGATCGAAGAGCTGAATCCAGACTATATCGTCGTGTCACCTGGTCCATGCACACCAGATGAAGCTGGAATAGCTTTGGAGGTGGTGAACCGATTTGGGTCGGATACTCCCGTCCTGGGCGTGTGTTTAGGCCATCAGTGTATCGGCCAAGCCTACGGAGGCAAAATTACTCGTGCAAAAGAGGTCATGCACGGAAAGCTATCGCAAATCCAACACGATGAATCCGCGCTATTCAAGGGCATTGAGAATAAATTCACAGCCACCCGCTATCACTCTCTCGTGATAAACCGCGACTCCCTCCCTGATTGTTTAGAGATCACTGCTTGGACCCAATCGCCAAACGGAGAATTCGACGAGATCATGGCAGTTCAACATAAAGAACATCCTGTCTTCGGTGTGCAATTCCATCCCGAATCCATTAAGACTGAATGGGGGCACGATCTACTCAGTAACTTCCTCAGCGGATATCCAGCATGAATATCGCCGATTCGTTAAACCAAGTTGCTAATGGCTCGCACTTAACAGCCGATCAAGCTCGTACCGTATTCGGACAGATCATGGCTGGCGAATTGTCACCACCGCAGATCGCCGGCATACTGATGGCTCTCCGTACCAAAGGCGAGGTAGCCGAGGAAGTCACGGGCGCTGCACTCGCAATGCGAGATGCGTCTACCAAGGTCAATGTGGATGTTCCAAATCTTGTCGATACCTGCGGTACAGGTGGCTCAGGTACAAACAAGCTATTTAATGTGTCGACTGCAGCGGCGTTTGTCGCGGCCGCGGGTGGGGCTCATGTCGCTAAGCACGGAAATCGTGGTGCATCCAGTGGTTCTGGCAGTGCAGATTTGCTCGAAGAAGCAGGTGTCAGTTTGGACCATAGTCCAGAGCAAATTGGTCGATGTATCGAGGAAACAGGTTTAGGTTTTCTGTTTGCGCAGGTGCACCATACGGCTATGCGTCACGCAGGACCCATTAGGCAAGCACTGGGCGTAAGGACCATATTCAATATGCTTGGACCTTTAACCAACCCTGCCAGCGTCAGACAGCAAGTGATTGGTACGTTCTCGTTGGATGCACAGGCTTTAATAGTACGAGCTGCCAAGAATCTAGGAAGTGACCATGTACTTACTGTCCATGCAAACGGATTGGATGAATTTAGTATCGAAGGTCCCACACACGTCGCAGAGCTAAAGAATGGGGAAATTTCCGAGTTTACCGTTCGGCCGTCTGATTTTGGATTGAGCGAATATTCGAGTGACTCGCTAAAGGCGCAAACACCAACCGAGAGTCTGGCCTTAGTAAAGCAAGCGCTATCATCAGACGAGAACCCAGCGGCTAGGGATCTAGTCGCAATGAATGCCGGCGCAGCGTTATATGTTTCCGGCATTACGACAGATTTTCAACGAGGTGTGGATTTGGCGTTGGACTTGATTTCGACCGGCCAAGCGAACGAAAAACTCAAAGAGCTCGTCGATTTTTCCAAGACGTTGAGTTCGTACTGAAATCTATGTCCATTCTG
>MPMU01000090.1 GCA_002238665.1 Gammaproteobacteria bacterium bin55 | reverse complement strand
AGGAACTGGAGTAAGTGATCCCTGTGTTCGTAATAGGAGCTGTTGGTTAACAGCTGTTTTCTAATTCTGGGAAGCGAAGGATCAATGGTTTCAATTTGACCAACATGTGCGCGTGGACCATTGGTCATCATCACGACTCGATCAGATAGAAGAACGGCTTCATCAACATCGTGAGTGACCATAAGCGTGGTAACTTTGGTACGTTCCCAAACTTCCATAAGTACCTCTTGTAGATCCCATCTAGTCAGTGAATCAGCCATACCGAAAGGTTCGTCGAGAAGGAGCATTTTCGGTGACAAGGCAAAAGCTCGAGCGATGCCTACGCGTTGTTGCATGCTGTTGGAGAGATCGACACTACGGACGTTACGCGCTTCGTAGAGCCCTACCCGGTTGAGATAGTAATCCACAATGTCTTTCCGTTCCTGCTTACTGGAATGTGGATACACAGTCTCAACACCCAACGCAACGTTAGCTGCGGCGGTTAACCAAGGCATGAGCGAAGGTGCTTGGAACACAATACCTCGATCAGTCCCAGTGGTTGTGATTTCTTGGTTATCCAATATAACGTTGCCTGCCGATACGTCCGTTAATCCCGCCAACATGGACAGTACAGTGGACTTTCCGCATCCTGAATGACCGATTAGGCTGACAAATTCTCCTTTCTTGATGCAAAGATCGAACTCCTCTACAACCGCGACCTTGCCTCCTTTCTCAGTTGGGTACTCTTTGGTGACTTTATCAAATTCAACGAATCTCTCCAACTGACGCTCGGAATGACTCCGCAATTCAACTTCAGGTAGTTTTGGTTGCCGTTGGTTCTGTGAATTACGTCGATCTAGAGGTTGAACGTTAGGCAGTTGTATAACGGTTGCCGAACCGTTGGATGTCGACTCCACTTTGACATCCATTAAATAGCCTATGACGTCATTGCGCAATTTCTGATAATCTGGATCGTGATTGAGCGCCCGTTTGTCTCTTGGACGAGGTAAATTAACTTCGAAATCCGGTCCTAACGACGCATTGGGACCAGGATTCAGTGGGATGACACGATCAGCCATAAGGAGTGCTTCATCGACGTCATTGGTAACAAGCACTACGGTTCTTCGGTCTATTTCCCAAATGTTGAGTATTTCCTGTTGTAGCTTGGAACGCGTGAGCGCATCTAGTGCAGAGAGTGGTTCGTCCATGAGGAGCATTTCAGGTTCCATCGCCAAGGCACGTGCTACCGCTACTCGTTGTCGCATCCCGCCTGAAAGTTCAGCTGGTCGTTTATGACGCGCGGTGCTGAGATGAACCATCTCAAGATATTTTTCTGTTTGGATCGTTCGTTCACGGACTTTAGAACTAGGAAACGCCTGATCCACTGCTAACCGAACGTTTTCCTCGACGGTCAGCCAAGGCATGAGTGCATAGTTTTGAAAAACCACACCACGATCTAGTCCGGGACCATGAATGACTTTGTCCTTTAATCTGACGACGCCCCGATCGGCTTGCTCAAGACCTGCCATAAGATTGATCAGCGTTGATTTGCCGCTGCCAGAAAATCCCAAAATGGCAACAAATTCGCCTTCATGGATTGAGACATCGATGTTGTCCAATACCTCGGTCCGGTTCTTGCCTTCACCTAGAGATTTCGACACACCTTCAATTTTTAAGGCGATCGGTTTAGGGAATTTCTCTACCTTCCCAACCTTTGGTTCTAGCTCTAGAGCGTAGTCTTGACGCAGTGCTTGAGCCACCTTAGTCTGTACTCCTCTCAAACGTTACCAGATTCTGCAATGTCAGCATGAGGCGATCAAGCATAAAACCGATCAAACCGATGGTGAATACCGCTACCATGATTCGAGCCAGAGACTCAGAACTTCCATTCTGAAATTCGTCCCACACAAACTTGCCAAGACCTGGATTCTGGGCGAGCATTTCCGCAGCAATTAAGACCATCCAACCTACACCTAAAGACAACCGAAGCCCCGTGAATATCAATGGCAGAGAGGAAGGCAAAATGAGTTTTGTCGTACGCGTCCACCAACCTAATTGAAGTACTTGCGCTACTTTGGTTAAGTCCTTATCGACGCTGGAAACCCCAAGTGCTGTATTTATCAAAGCGGGCCACAAACAACAAAGCGTCACAGTAATCGCGGAGGTTATGAACGATTTCGCAAACCATGCATCGTCGCTTGTTACATAGACGGCACTTACCACGAGCGTTACAATCGGCAACCATGCCAACGGAGATACCGGCTTAAAGAGTTGGATCAAGGGATTGAATGCTCGCTTTGCTGTGGACGATACCCCACAGAGTATACCCAGTGGCACGGCTACAATGGCAGCAATGAGAAACCCTATGGTGACGGTCAACAAACTCGTCAGTATCTGGTCAAAATATGTTGGTTTGCCGGTCCAATCTCTAATCTTGACCGTCGCATTTGGATCCCTTGCAAGTTTCTGTTCATTACGAACTTGCTGACGTTCAACAAATGCTGCTGCCTTTGCACGTTCAACCTGATGATCATCCACTAATTGGGTAAACGCGATCCATACACTGCCAGGAGAAGGGATTTCACCTAAGCTGGTCTTGACGCCAGATGCACCGATATTCCACGCTAGCAGAAATCCACAGAAAGCCAAGATGGGAATACCAAGATTCTGCCAGATCACTTTTAACTGCTCGCCAGCATCCTGACCGGTGACGAGTTTGACAAGCGGCACCATCCACGCAAATCCAAAACTTGACATCAATTGAACCACCCGTTCCATCTGTATCTACTCCCCGCTTGACCCAATGACAACATCGCCTTTCAGGCCGATCTGAAACTGTTCTAGATAGGCATTAGGTTGCGTTGCATCGAATGCGACGCCATCAATGAAATCCACTTGAGGTCCTCTATAACCGTCGCTATTCCATGGAAAGTCCGATTCATCTGCCAAACCCTGATCCACTAATAATCGTGCCGCTTTGAGGTAGATATCTGGTCTGTAAACACGTTGTGCTACGTCGTCGTACCAGTGGTCTGGTTTCGGCTCAACGATTTGTCCCCAACGACGCATTTGGGTTAGGTACCAAACCGCATCAGAGAAATATGGATAGGTTGCGTAGTAGCGAAAGAAAACGTTGAAATCCGGCACAGGTCTGCGATCGCCCTTTTCATATTCAAAAGTGCCAGTCATACTATTGGCGATGACATCTGCATCCGCGCCGACATATTCACTCCTGGCAAGAATTTCTATAGCCTCAGGGCGATTGGCGTTCTCATTTTCATCAAGCCAAATAGCAGCACGCAAGAGTGCTTTGATTAACGCCAGATGCGTATTTGGATTTTCCTCTGCCCATGCGGCGGTGACACCAAACACTTTCTCTGGATTATTCTTCCAGATTTCATAATCCGTAATCACGGCGGTTCCGATTCCTTTCATGACTGCTTGTTGATTCCACGGTTCACCAACACAATATCCGTAGATCGTTCCTGCTTCTAATGCGACCGGCATCTGTGGCGGAGGTGTTACGGAGAGCAGCACATCAGCATTGCGCTGACCGGTCGTATCGCCTAGAGCAGGTGCGTAATAACCAGGATGTATTCCGCCCGCCGCGAGCCAATAACGGAGTTCATAGTTATGAGTGGACACCGGGAAGACCATACCCATGTTGAATGGTTTGCCATCCGCTCGATACTCTTCCACTACCGGTTTCAGTGCATCTGCACTGATCGGATGTATGGGCTTGCCAGCATCGTCATGCGGTATGTGTGGTTTCATTTTTTGCCATACGGCGTTCGACACACTAATTCCGTTGCCATTCAAATCCATGGAGAAGGCAGTGACGATGTGAGCCCTGGTTCCAATGCCTATGGACGCTCCTAACGGTTGTCCTGCAAGCATATGTGCACCATCTAGTTCACCGTCGATTACTCGATCGAGAAGCACCTTCCAGTTGGCTTGCGGCTCAAGGGTGACGTACAAACCCTCGTCTTCGAAATATCCAAATTCATAGGCGATGGCCAAAGGAGCCATATCGGTTAACTTGATGAATCCAAGTTTCAGATCTTCAGTTTCTAAGTCAAGGAATCCATCTTCCGCTGATATGGATACTGAAAAAACCAGACAGGCGATGAGTATTGCCTTGCAAGGCTTCCAAACTATATTGCCAACTCGCATCTATTAAAAATCCCAAAACATCATGAATGTATTCATCCTTCATGTGCAATATGTGTGCCAACTGATCGCGACCGCGTTTATGCGCCAACCACAGGGTCGTTTCTAAGCAAGTAATAGGCACGATTCTTGCAGGTAGCAAGGAAACAACCATTAAGTCCACGATGCTCTTTGGCAGACGCAGAAAAAACCCGATCAAGATGGCAGACAAGGGCGTTACTGAATGGAAATACGCCACATGTGGCTACTGTTCCGTCGGTTGTTCCCTTGAGATCGGTCTGAATGAGTCAAAACAACCGGTTACAACCAGAGGAGTCGCTACCGCACCCGTAAATCAAGGCAAACTCTGTATCAAAGGGTTAACGGAAGCACAAATATTTGACGCGGTAGGACGTGGGAGAGAACCAAAGCTACGCGACCGAATCTACGGAGTATGGCGTGAAACGGATTGGGATACCGCACTCGATGACGTAGCCAGCAAATTGAAAGCAATTCAGGACAAACACGGGCGAGATTCTGTAGCCGTGATTTCGACCGGCCAAATCATGACCGAGGAGTTCTACACGCTCGGAAAACTCGTTCGAGGTCTGATAGGCACCAACAACTATGACGGAAACACAACTCTCTGCATGGCATCGGCCGTCGCAGGTTATAAGCGTTCCTTTGGATCAGACGGACCACCTGGTTGCTACGACGACTTCCAGCACACCAATTGCCTTCTGGCACTGGGATCAAATCTACCAGAGCAACATCCGATCATTTACTGGCGAGTGAAGGAGGCTCTAGAGAAACGGAAATTTCCAATCGTATGCGTTGATCCACGGGTCACTATGTTTGCGCAAATGGCGGATATTCATCTCCCCATCACCCCTGGCACCGATCTGGTGCTACTGAATAGTCTTGCGTATGTGATTCTTGAAGACGGCCTGGAAGATCGGACGTATATCGACGCGCACACCAACGGTTTTGCGGAATTTGCGGCCGAAGTGGAACGCTACGATCCGGTGAGTGCCGCAAAAATATGTGGCATCGACGAGGATAGCATACGGACGGTCGCTCGACTATATGGCCAAGCGAAACCAGCCATGTCCATTTGGACCATGGGTATTAACCAGTCAACTCATGGGACCGACGGCGTATGTGCGATCAACAATCTCAATCTGATCACCGGAAACATTGGTAAACCAGGAGGTACAAGCCTCTCTATCACCGGTCAATGTAACGCTATGGGCACGCGGGAGTGGTCCGCCTGTTCGGGTTTACCTGGTTATCGACAGCTGGAGAATCCTAAGCATCGGGAGGAAGTAGGCAGATTTTGGAATGTGGACCCAGCTTTTTTTCCGACCGAACGCGGTTTATTTCAAACAGACATTTTTCCGGCGATTGAAACCGGACAAATCAAGGGTCTCTGGATTGTTGCAACAAATCCGATGACCTCGATGCCGAATTCGCCTCGAATCCGTAAGACTCTCGAAAAGTTGGAGTACTGCATAGTGCAGGATGCGTACGAAGACGTGGAATGTACCAAATTCGCCCATGCCTACTTGCCCGCGGCGGTCTGGGCGGAGAAAGAAGGTTGCTTTACCAATACGGAGAGACGCGTTAATCTGACTAGAGCATCAGTACCGCGCTTCGCCAATTCCAGACCGGATGGTTGGATTTTCAGCAATCTAGCGAAACGATGGGAACATTCGACACAAATGAACTTCCCTGAATCCTCTGAGGGAATATTCGAGGAAATGAAGCTGCTATCGCAAGGCGAGAAACGCATGTTGGATATTTCAGGCATGACTTACGACAAAATCGAAAGTACACGAGGTATTCAGTGGCCAATGCCAGAAGGACGCGCGTCTGGTACCGCACGGCTATATACCGATGGTGTATTTCAATTTCTTGATGGCAAAGCCAAGTTATTGGCTTTGCCTTATGTCGAGAACAATGAGCGACCTACCAATGATTTTCCTTTCTGGCTCAACAGTGGACGGGTCGTCGAGCACTTCCATACACGTACAAAAACTGGCAAAGTGGGCAACTGCAATAAGTTCTCCCCCACCCCCTATATGGAGATGAATCCAGACGCTGCAAAGGAACAAGGCGTTGAACATATGAGTTACGTTCGCTTGGTATCGAAGAGAGGAGACGCAGTTGTCATGGTCCAACTTACTCAGCGCGTTCCTCGGGATATGGTTTTTATACCGTTTCACTTTCACGAGTGCGTAAATCGCCTTACGTTAGGACTACTTGATCCCTATTCGCGCCAACCAGCGTTCAAACAGTGTGCGGTTCGGCTGGAACCTATCGCTCAAGACGAAGCAGCAAAGTGGAACCAGCAGTTGAGGGACTTCTAGATGTCTCTAGATCCTCAGCATGAAGCTACATATGCGCAGTTAGCGGATGCAAATTCGCAAATCACAAATCAGTATGGCAGTCCGATCACATTGTTGCCCGAAGGGGACCAAGGTCGGAGTTTGCAGATCAACGGTTCCAACGAAATAGGTACCAATCCAAACCGTACTAAGCAGCATGCTTTCCACTTTACTGCTGATAACTGCATTGGCTGCCATGCTTGTGAAGCGGCCTGTAGTGAAAAGAACGACCTAGCACCGCATCTGAGTTTCCGTTCAGTTGGTTACATTGAATCGGGTACATTCCCCGATTATCAACGTGTGAATCTATCGATGGCCTGCAATCACTGCGATGATCCCGTATGTTTGAAAGGATGTCCTACGCGCGCGTATACCAAGCATCCAGAGTACGGTGCCGTCATCCAAGACCCCGATATTTGTTTTGGATGTGGTTATTGCACTTGGGTTTGTCCTTACAATGCGCCGCAATTGGACCCGATGAACGGTCAAGTCGAAAAATGCAATATGTGTGTAGATCGACTCGAAGTCGGTTTAAAACCAGCATGTGTTTCCGCTTGTGTTGGCAATGCACTGGACTTCGGCGTTGTGGAAAACGTTCCGGCTTCTCGCGAGCAAACCGAGACTCAAATACCTGGTTTTCCAGACCCGGAAATTACCAAGCCAAACATCCGATTTCAACAAACCAAAGCACTCCCGCTGGAACTAACCCGTACGGATTCTGCCCGGGTCAAATACAAGAAGGGTGCTGATGATCAATATCAACCCACTCTAGACCCTAAGTCAAGTGGCAAGCGGGAATGGAATTGGAAAAAACTGATTTCTCGCGAAAACCCACTGGTGGTATTTACCCTGCTCACGCAATGTGCGATTGGTTTTTTCACGTTGGCAGTCGCAACCAACCAACTGACAGACGCAGTGGCGTTGGTGACTTGCGTGCTTGTCGGAATTGGCATGTTGATGTCAACGAAGCATCTTGGTAAACCGCTACGTTTCTATCGAGGATTCAATAACCTGAGACACTCGAACTTAAGCAGGGAGGCACTCGCAACCGTCTTATTTGGCGGGTCGGTCGGTCTTCATCTCTTATGTAGCCAGATAGGTTTGTATACATTTGGGTATGTTGCGATACCGTGTGCAGTGGCTGTGCTGTACTTCATGATCCGGTGTTACACGATTCCCGCGCGGCCATTTTGGAATCATTGGCAAACGTCGACCGCGTTCGGGGGTGCAGCTCTAACTACCGGTAGTTGCCTTCTGCTACTCATCGGGAACAATACCGATCCGATCATTTACATAGCGTTGATTCTGGGTGTGGTCACAGAGCTGATAGGTTTGGTGTTCCATGCTCGGCGGAATAGGTCGTCGAATAGTGAAGCAGCGGCTTCCCATTACGAACAAAGTACGACATTCGCCAAGACTCATGTATGCAGAATTGTGCTGATGGCTTGTGTTTGTATTTCAGCCGCTGTAACCGTGCTGTTCGGATGGTTCAACGTCTGGATTGCTCTCATCTTGATTTCCTTGGTGTTTACTGCGGAATTCATCGGCAGGTCCATGTTCTATGTGCTTGTAACACCTACCACCATGCCGGGTGCATTCTTCTGGAGGAACAAAGGCTTTGAAGAACACGCTCGCGAGACAGGTCTGGCAGACAATCCAAACGTCGGTGTCGCAAGAATTTCTCATTAACTCATACTCCCCGAAGTTTGGGAGTCACATAGGTCTGACTACGTCTGTGTGTACGTAGATTGGTGCTTGTTACAAATTCCGAGTATGGCTTGTACGTGAAATCCTCGCAAGCAAGCTCGTAGCCCTTACAGGAACAGGCTTGAGTAAACCTGTCGGTTAATCAATCGTCGTAGATCTTATGCCTTGTTTAACGACTGACTACGACCTGAGATTAACTGTAAAGGTGTAGAGATCTAGAAGGTTTAGGTGATCACAGCCAATACTGCCAATCACTGAGAATCTAATGCAATCTCAACTGTATCCTCGTTCAAGCGGATTGGCCAGGTGAGCAATTTCACGTCGGACTGTTCCAAGCATTGACCGGTTTCTAAGTCAAAGTGCTGTTTGTACAACGGGGAAGCAACAACAACCCTATTTTGGATAGAGCCTACGATTCCACGCGATAAGACTGCAGCCTTTGAGATCGGGTCGAAATTATCGATGGCATAGAGTTTATTTTCGGTTGTGCCTAGCTCGATATTAAAGATCGCTATCTGCTGATCTTCCACCAAGACACAGATGCCCGCGTCAAGGATCAAGTCTCGGGTCGTACATACACGGTGCCAATTGGTCCGACTCACGTGTGCTATGCCTCAACAATAGCAGGACGTTTCTGACCTCGCTCCCGCACAAACTGAATCGTATTGTCCTTTTCATCGCTGTTGACAAAGTGCCGGAATCTTTTTAGTTTGGCGGGATCTTCGATGGTGGTTTTCCATTCACACGCGTAGGAATCGACAAGCATTTCCATCTGTTCCTCAAGTTCTTGAGCAAGGTGCAACCTATCCTCGATCACAACCGATTTAAGGTAGTCGATCCCACCTTCTAATTTTTCCAACCACACTGAGGTTCGCTGCAAGCGGTCAGCTGTCCGAACATAGAACATCAGAATTCGATCGATGTACTTGACCAACGTCTCATCGTCTAAGTCGGTCGCGAAGAGTTCTGCATGACGAGGTCGCATTCCCCCGTTCCCAGCAACGAACAAATTCCAACCCTTTTCAGTAGCGATGACACCCACATCTTTACTCTGTGCTTCCGCACATTCTCTTGTGCAACCAGACACGGCCATCTTTATCTTGTGGGGTGATCTCAAACCCTTATAGCGATTTTCCAGATAAATGGCCATCCCAACGCTGTCTTGTACACCATATCGGCACCAGGTATTACCAACACAGGACTTTACCGTTCGAAGAGCTTTGCCGTACGCGTGTCCCGTTTCAAAACCGGCATCGATCAAGCGCTTCCAGATAGAAGGTAGTTGGTGTACCTCTGCACCAAAAAGATCAATACGTTGTGCGCCAGTGATCTTCGTGTAAAGATCAAATTCCTTCGCAACCTGACCTAGCACTATCAGCTTTTCTGGAGTGATCTCACCACCAGGTACTCTTGGCACGATTGAGTAAGTACCATTCTTCTGCATATTTCCAAGATACAGATCGTTTGTATCCTGTAGTCCTCGATGTTGGTCCTTCAGAATGTGTTCATTCCAGTGTGAAGCAAGCATGGATGCGACTGCAGGCTTGCAAATGTCACACCCTAAGCCAGTTCCGTGTCGGTGAAGCAAGTCTTTAAACGTACGAATCTCTTCAACGCGAACAATGTCATATAACTCCTGTCGGGAGAACGGGAAATGTTCACAAATCGCGTTACTGACTTCAATGTTTAACTCAGCCAGTTTGTTTTCCACTAGGTTCTGGAGCAACGGAGCACATCCCCCACAACCACTACTTGCTGCCGTATCTCCCTTGACCTCAAGGACAGAATGGCATCCCGAACTTACGGATGCTTCGATTCTCTCTTTCGATACGTTGTGGCAACTACAAATAATCGCACTAGCTGGAAGTGCATCAACACCAAGTAGATTTGAGCCGCCGTTGATGTTCGGCAGAATCAAGGACTCCGGCTGGCTGGGTAATGCGATCTCGTTAATGACGTATTGATGCAGAATCTCGTAGTCTGACGTGTCTCCGACCAGTGTCGCTCCGAGTAGCTTGGTACAGCTTGCGTCCGTTACAAGCTGCTTGTATGTTTGGTTACGCTCATCTTTGTAGTCAAATTTCAGGGAATCCGACACTCGTCCGAGTGAATCGCCGATTGTGCCGACGTCGATGCCAAGAAGCTTCAACTTCGTGCTCATATCTGCACCCTTGAAGTGAAGAGTCCCATCAGCTAATTGACTGACAACGACATCTGCCATGCGATAACCAGGAGCGACTAACCCAAAGATCTGATTGCTGACCGCGGCACACTCACCAATGGCGTATATATCGCGGTCGTTTGTCTGACACTCCGAATTCACAATAAATCCGCCGCGGATTCCTTTTTCTAACTCCGCCTGATCTGCGAGGGAATCGTGTGGTCGAATACCAGCAGAAAACACGATCATGTCCGTGACAAGCTCCTCGCCGTCAGAGAATTCCATTGTGAGACGACCCTCGGTGGAAGAATTGATACGAGTCGTGTTTTTTTCCGTGTGGACTTGAACACCTAGGGTTTCAATTTCTGACTGAAGTGTTTCTCCAGCTACGCGATTGAGTTGAACATTCATTAATCCGGGTGCGAATTCAATGACATGCGTCTTGAGGTTCAGGTTCTTCAGTGCATTTGCCGCTTCGAGTCCTAATAATCCTCCTCCAACGACGACACCACTCGAAGCGTGTTGGGCGAATGCATAAATCTCCCCCAGATCGTCAATGGTTCGATAAACGAAACAACCCTTGGTATCTGCACCTTCAATTGGAGGAACAAACGGATAGGACCCCGTAGCTAGGACAAGGTTGTCGTAGTCAAAACGTCGATGTAGATCGGTTTCAACTTGCTTTTTTCCACGATCAATGTGAACGACTTGCTCACCTAAGTGAGCCTCGATGTTGAGTTCTTTGTAATGCTCACGCGTGGTGAGAGCTAGATCAGCAGCGGTCAGTCCGTCAAAAAAACTTGAGAGATGGACTCGATCATAGGCAGGTCTAGGCTCTGCGCCGATGACGGTGATATCGACGTTAGCATCATGACTTCGTAGTTTTTCGACAAAGTAGTGGCCTACCATACCGTTCCCTACGACTAGGATTTTCTCGCCCGACATTAACGCTTCCGATTTCAATTCAATAGGTAGTACAACGGTTGCAGATTGACACCGAATCAATTTCCGGCTCTGTTTACACCTTTACATGCAAGAAATGTGCCGATGAAATGGTCTTTGATTTGAGCTGGATGCGAGTAAAAGGACCTAGAGTAGAAATGGCTGAGTTTCAAACAAGATAGAAGTATCGACCCAAATTGGACCACTTTTAGACATTGGTTCACGCCTCGGTCCGATTTGGTAAAGATGTTTGTGTAGAGTATTGTGTGAGAGCGTCGCTCCGAGCACTCGTCGCTTACCTAAAGTATTTGTGAGTGAGTCGATATGAGCAACAAAGTGCTAGTTGGTATTGGATCATTTCGAATATGAAACGGCAAACATATATTTTCGTGTTGTTCGGTTGATCTTGAACACTTGTCCTTCCACCTGTTGCTCACGGTTGCATGATTGGAAGAACGTGTTAGATAGTGTGGAAAGTGGGCAGAAAGGCACAGTGGGCCCAATATGTCGCCACTCTTCTGGTCCCGTGAGAATTACTCAATCTCAAGCCATCCGGCTGTTGACACATCTTACCGTTCGAGCAATTCCAGCATTGATTTAAGCATCTGTTTCATATGAGACGTATCCCATTGATATACCATCATATTTTTTGAACTACACGAAAATTTAAATAAGCCAATATTTTGTTTTCTTCAATCTTTCGAGGAATAAACAACAGACATCCATTCATATGGGCGTCTATTCTGATTGAGGGATATTCGATGTTTTGCTTGGTTTCATTCCATTTATCCGGCCGTGATCACATATGCTTGCATTGGTTTGCAGGTGCCTGAACAGCCCTCAGACACGATCCGTCACATAAATTATTATTTAGTAAGTCGATGTTACGAGTTTCGTTTAAACCTCCAAAGGGTGATTCCTTTACAGGCATTCCGTCATAAGCCGCAATCAATAGGGATTCTTGAAGCGTGTGGCTAGCTTTCCCAAATCTAATTGGGACTATCTTCGACATCCTACTTACCGAGCGAAACTGTTGAGGTGGTGAAATTCTCAAGTCTAGTTGGCTCAATCGTCCACATCTTCAGCTGACGAGCATAATACTTGGATACAGTAGAATCCAATCCTTGTGATTAATAACCATGCTGATCGAAGGAATTTACCGTAAATTTTGCTGGGATCGTTGAGATATCAGAGAACAAAGTATGAAACTAATCAAGGAATCAGGTGATAGGTATTCGTGGGAAGGGTTCAACAGTGAACGCGAAGAGTTCAGACGGCTGGATTTGGAACGGTGGATAAGTAAGGAGAAAGTTCGAGAGGAGGGTACCAAGCAGGGTCAATCTAACTTACCAAGCTCCAACGCAACTGTGCTTGACGCAACCGAGAATAAGATCCTCGACGCGTTCAACGAACAGATCAACGTCACGCGAGAAAAAGTCAACCAACACCTGAGTGATCTAGTTCAAGACGGTCTCTTGATCGAAGATTCGGAAGATCTTCGGAATATCCAACGCAAAACCGAGAACTTAGAGTTTGAAGCGCTCACTGCGGTTGAACACAAGTACCACACTGAGTGGAATGCGCTAGAACCGAAACTGTATGAGTTGCAACGTGCGCGAGAAGATTTTGCGGATTTTCGTCGTGAACAGGGATTAACGCGAATAGCGGACTATTCTCATCGTAAATGGGCACTTTGGATCATCGGAGTGTGTTTCGTGATCGAATCCTTCTTGAATGCGACTCTCCTTATGGAAGTGAATGTCTTTGGCCTTGTGGGTTCAATGGCTCAAATGGCATTGATTAGTGCGTTAAACGTCCTGATCTTGTCATTTCTCATAAGTAGTCAGTGGCGACGAACCAACTTGCGGTCTACTCCACGAAGAGTCTTGGCTTGGGTGGTGATTGGAATAGTTCTAGCTTTCACTCTCACATTCAATCTACTTATCGGGCACCTCCGAGATGGCATGGAAGCGGTAGTCAATGATCCCACATTTGATTTTCAAGAACTCGGGGCTTTGATCATGCAGAACTTTACCAGTGCACCGTTTGATCTTGGATTTCAATCGCTTCTTCTTGCTATCCTCGGTATTGCGTTCTTCGGTGTCGCCTCGTGGAAGTGGCTACAACGCGATGATCCTTATCCGGACTATGGTAATCGGGACAGGCAACTACGTATACTAGAGTCAAGTTATCACGAGGATGCATCCAAGTCGGAGCAAAGGCTACGTCGTGAGTTTGAGGAGCTGAAGAGCAAGTTCGACGACGAACTTGACAAATTGGATATCAACAAAGGCAATCTGAAGACTCTGAAGAACCGCGGTTTGAAGATCATCGACGATTACAGACACTTTGTCCCTGAATGTCAGCATGATCTCGAATACGTACTGAGTGTCTATCGAGAAGCCAATAGGGATGCACGAACCGAACCCGCACCACCCCATTTTGATCGGCAGGAGAAAATCGACGAAAGTAGCTATAAGCCGCCTTTGTTTGATTTACCTGAACTCAATCCGATCGAAGAGGCAACCACGAGACTGCAGGAAGCAATCAAGAAATTACAAGAAGCGTATCGAAATTATCTCCAACGTCTCCAGCGCGCTCGAGAATCCAAAGGAAACGAAGAATTAGGTAGGTCCTAGTGGTCGTCAAGCCATGCTGGCGTATGGGATTAGTGCTAGTGTTAATCACCTCGGTACTGATCATAGGTTGCCAGCAGGTTCGACTAGACGAAAATCTGTGTCCTAGGGACACGCCAGTACCTCGTACGACCGTTTTGTTGCTGGATACTTCTGATCGACTTTCTCCGAAGCATGAAGAGGAATTAGCACGGATCATTCGGGAAGTACAAGCTCCCAGCAGTGCGAGCAATGATTTGCGTGTCGCACCCGGCGAAGCCCTCGTTGTCTACGAATTACCTCAAGATACAAGAAGTCTTGAACCCGTCTTTCGGGTCTGTAACCCAGGAGATCATCCTTCAAACTGGGGTTGGAAGCAAGAATTGACCCAAGGCAAACAAATCGCGTTGCGACAATGGCAGAAATTCCAAGAAGCCGTTCTGCCTCTCTTTGAGCGAGAAGATCAAGCGGCTCCAAAACCACAATCGCCAATTTTGGAAACGTTAGGAGTTTTAGTGGCTCGTTATTCGACTAGCAAACGGGTATCCACCGACTCTGATCGAAGGTCAACTCACTTCATATTGTTTTCTGATCTTCTTCAACATTCAGAAACACTATCCCATTATGGATCCTATGCGCCCGCGGAAGAATTTCGAAACAATGCAGGTTTGCGGACTCTATACACAGATTTATCAGA
>MPMU01000089.1 GCA_002238665.1 Gammaproteobacteria bacterium bin55 | reverse complement strand
GGAGTCGGTAAATGAAATCTAAAGCCTGTGAGTTACTTGGAATCGAATTTCCGTTATTTGCGTTTAGTCATTGTCGCGACGTCGTCGCCGAGGTGAGTGCTTCAGGAGGTTTTGGAGTACTAGGTGCAGCTGGTCACAACCCACAAACTCTTGATATCGAACTGAGTTGGATTGACGAACATTGTGACGGCAAACCCTATGGTGTCGACCTACTTGTTCCCACTAGTATGGACAGCAAGGAATCTGGTCTAACCAAAGAAGAACTCGAAGATCGAATTCCACTAGAGCACAAACGCTACATTGAACAGCTGTTAGCTCGTCACAATATCGATACGTCGGATCTTTGGGACGATGTCATAAGGTCAGGAGTCGGCGACAACATGCGTCCTGTGGGAGCAGACGCGATTCTCGAAGCTGCCTTTAGTCATCCAGTCAAAATGGTAGTGAACGCACTAGGAGTACCGCCCAATTTCATGATTGAGCGAGCGCGAGCTAACAACATTGTGGTTGGCGCGCTTGCCGGTGCAAAAGAACACGCGATCAAGCATCGCGACGCTGGAGTGGATGTCGTGATCGTTGCTGGAACCGAGGCGGGAGGTCATTGTGGCGAAGTATCCACGCTGGTCCTAGTTCCGGAAGTCCTAGACGAACTGAAAGACTCGGACATGGTCGTGCTTGCTGCAGGTGGAATCGTGACAGGTCGACAAATGGCAGCATGTATGGCGATGGGTGCAGATGGAGTGTGGACTGGGTCCGTTTGGTTAACTACGGCAGAAGCTGAAACGCTGCCAGTCGTTAAAGAGAAAATGTTGAGTGCTAATTCAAGACAAACAGTTCGGTCTCGAAGCAGAACAGGAAAATACACTCGACAGTTGCGAAGTGCCTGGACTGATGCTTGGCAAGCCGAAGAATGTCCCGATCCATTACCGATGCCCTTGCAAGGTGTCGTCGCTGGTGCCGCGTTCAGAAAGATTGATCGATTAGCTCAAGGTAATCACCAAGGAGCGGCGCAATTAGCTAATTACTTCGTGGGACAAGGTGTAGGTCTAATGAATGAGCCCAATACGGTTCGCGATGTCGTTTACAACTTTATGAATGATTTTGCAGATGCTTCGACGAGACTGACCTCTATGACAGAGGACGAATAACCAGCTAGTCCCGATCTGGTCGCATCTCTTAGCGGTGAATTTCTAGAACAACCTACGGTATACCGACCATTTCGGTGTTCCCTCGGAACACTGAAACACCATTCAGAGCGATGAAGTTTTCGATGCCATCAGACGTGATCAGCTGTTGGTACGTATCGAAATCAGAAGGCTGGTGGAAATAGAGTTCCGCCATCCCTGCATAGGGTGCTTGTTCCGGATAGATGCTATGGCTGACCACATAGCGAAAACCACCCACCTTTTCCATTACAGCTTGCACGTTTGGTACGTGCGCTTCTAGCCAATGTTTGTACAACGCGTCATGGCTAACATCTGATCTACATTTCACTAGATAGTTCACGCGGTAAAAACCGCTACGGGTGGTCGGAAATGGCTCGTTCAGCGTGAGGGGTTGTACCTGAAGATTCTCAGAACCATCCATGATCACGTATTCCTTAGTTGCCCAGTTCCAATACGGTTCTGCCTTCTGCTGGAACGTATCCGATGGACGAGTACCAGCTGCCACTGAAATAGGCGTTTGAGGTTCGCTAAACCAAAGCTGAGCCATACCATCCCACTCAGGACGATCCTCTTCATGGGTATTGAACAACTGCGCGATGTATTTGTTGGCGAATGGACGATTTTGCTCCTTTGCTCTTGCTTGTGCATCGATAACCGCTGGCATGTGATTCTTGAACCAGTGCACCAAGAGCTCTGAACGAGAGGTACCCTGCCGCCGTTGTATTAGAAAGATCATCTTTGCATGATCGCTAGCTTTCAAGTTCATAATCAACTCTCCTCTAAATTGAACGACCAGTCGTGCCATAGGTTTTCAGCAGTTGGTGCGATATCCTCACGGAAATGACGCGTCGTCACCCACCATTGAACGTTCTCTCCGGGACCTAATTTCTCATCGTCGTAAAAATCTAACTCTGCGTGTTGGAAGTCACATGGAACGACAAAACGCACCCTAGGATCGTCGTCTTCTGCAGAGTAATTGACACCTGCGGAATGAATTAAGCGAGGGTGCCAGAACACGACATCCCCGGCATTTCCACAAAACTCCAATGGGGTAACGGTCTGCAAGATTGATCGATATTCTGATTGAAAAGTGTCTTGGTGTTGCTCGCTAATATGTGCACTGTAGCACGAATCCCAATATGGATGAAGACGACGATGAGAACCTGGCCAAATGGTGAATCCGCCGATCTTAGGTGGTATCTCAGCAAGCAAAACCATCGCACATATCTGGGCCGCTGCATGATCTACATGCGGTCCGAGACCTCCTGCTACGTCGATAGGTTTTGGCAATACCACATAGACTCCACGCACCCGATTGGAACGGGCAACAGGTTTCCCAATCATCTGTTCCACAATACGAAGTACCGCTGGATGGTTTGCCGTCGCATTGAGTATGAACGGTTCTGTACCTATTCCATGGTTTGAACGCATCTTCCAGTTTCCGCGGTGCAAGTGCCCTACTTCCTTTGCATCCATTTCAGTCCACTTTCTATGTGGTCTATCAAGCCAGGAACTGGGATCGTCTTTCGAAAGAATTTCCCGAGGCACCTTCTCCCACATGTAATCGACTATGGATGTTAACGAATCTACATCCTTGATTAGACCTCGTTTAACCAGGTAGCCGTCACGTTTAAAAGACGCTACTTCCCTGTCTGTGAGAATATCCTGAAGGGAATCTGAGGTAGAGGCTTCACAGAAAATGGGATCCAAAAGTCGAAGCTGTGTTTTTGGATTCTCTTCGTAACTCAAGGCACACCTATTTTCTGTATTGGAGACAAATTAACGCAGTCCAAACTATTAACACGCCAAGCCGAACGCAGATCACTACTCACGTAAAAATGTAGAGCCTTATCATTCAATCCAAAATCTTAAAGACTAGCGGGCTGAACTACCAACCTCGTCCGCGGAGACAGTGCAACATCCTATGCGAAATTTACCTGTGGTTACTCGAACTTTCTTATCACTCAGTATTGCTTTGACTGCTGTTTTAAGTATTGCTCAAGAAGAATCAAACGATCAGTCTGATCCGATGGGTGATCAAGTAGACGGGAGTATAGAAGAAATCGTGACTTTGGGTACACGAGTAGAGTCGAGAACCATAGAGGATGCGGTAGTACCGATCGATCTGTTTGATTCAGAACAGATTGAGCACGTCAATTCTTCGGATCTTATTGAAGTCTTGAGCACGATTATCCCTTCATTCGCTGTACGCAGGCAACCGATCTCAGACGGTGCTTCGTTCGTACGTCCTACCCATATGCGAAATATGGAGATTCACCACTCACTAGTGCTCCTGGGTAACAAGCGACGACATAGATCTGCCTTCATGCTTCTTGGGGGCTCTGGCTCACACGGAGCGGATATAGGTTCAGTACCGTCGATCGCAATAGATACTGTAGAAGTACTCCGAGACGGTGCGGCAGCACAATACGGTTCCGATGCAATTGCCGGGGTACTGAACTTCAGGTTAAGGTCAAATGACTCAGGTGGAATGGTACGGATGCGAATGGGAGGATACACTGTCGGCGATGGAATGGAGACGACGATAGACGGGACTTTTGGCACAACACTCTTTGGTACAGGTTTCCTAAATCTCAGCTTTCAAATTTCCGAGTCTGAGGCAACAAACCGTTCCCAACCCTACGACATTGCCATTCCCTGGACATCCCAGTTACCGTCGCAAGCGGTATTCAACGAACTCACCGTAGACGGTATCACTTATTACGGTCCAGACGCATTTACCTACACCTACGACGAGTCTGGAAATATCGTTCAAGTTACCACACGTCCGGACGGAATTCCTGATGATCGAGATCGTAGATACGCAGATCATTTCCCCAAAGTTGGTGGCAATCGGCCATTTAGCAGTCCAGCGCAAATATGGGGACAACCCGAAAGAGAGCAGACGATGTTCGTCGTTAATGCAGGACAGGAAATTGGGGAGAATGCTGAAGCCTATGGATTCATGACATTTGCCAAGAAGGAACAAATAGGCGGCTTCTTCTACAGAAGACCTGGTATTTCCACTTTCCTACCAGTTCGTCTACAGGACGGCTCAATCTATGACGCACGCAGAGATCTGTTTCCAGGTGGGTTCACTCCTCAATTCTCTGGCGCTGTAAACGATGTCTCAATGCACGGAGGATTTCGAGACGAACTACAGAATGGTTGGGAGTACGACCTTTCAGTTGGCTTCGGAAGCAGCGAAGTTCGTTATACGCTTGAGAACACGTTGAATCCCTCTCTAGGACCAGCCACCCCGACGAAATTCCGTCCTGGTAACCTTGTGAATACTGAATATGCAATCAATCTAGATCTCAATAGAGAATTTGATCTCACTTTCGCAAATCCATTGCATGTGGCGATTGGACTAGAGTGGCGAAACGATATATACGATATTCAAGGCGGAGATGAACCGAGCTGGGAGGCAGGTCCATTCGCCTATGTTGACCCCTTTAACTTCGAGATCACTCAATCTGAAGTCGATGCGGACGACAATGATGAATTCACTGTAATTGAGTGCCGAATTCCAGGCTTCCAAACAATAGGATCCCTGTGCCCTGAAGGCGATCCAATCAACAATTCTCTTCCGATAGGCTCTAATGGGTTTCCAGGATACTCCCCATTATTCTCGACCGAATTTGACCAGAGCAGTTACGCGGTCTATTCAGACTTTGAACTGGAACTGACCAGCCGCTGGCTCGCGAATGCGGCGATACGTCATGAGCACTTTCAAGGATTTGGCGAAGTCACCATCTGGAAACTAGCATCTCGAATAGAACTGCATGAGAATGCCAATCTTCGTGCGTCCATCGGAACAGGCTTCCGCGCTCCCAGTACAGGCCAATTGTCGACCACGAATGTCTCTACCCGGATCAATGCTGAAGGAATTCCTATCGCGGTTGGAATCTTTCCCGCTACACATGCAGCATCCAAGCTCTTTGGTAGCGTTCCGCTAGAACCAGAAACCTCTGCCAACTATTCCATAGGCCTCACGTTCTCACCGACTAGCACGTTAAACGTTGCTATCGACCATTACCAAATCGAAATGGAAAAGCGATTAATCCTCTCTTCGAGATTTACGGTGACTCCGGAACAACGACTGCAACTTCTGGCTCTCAATGTACCTGGCGCAGCCGAAATCGGTCAAGTTTCTGTATTCACTAACGATATCGATACTCGAACGAGCGGCATCGATGTCGTCCTGTCGGAAACACTGCAATCCAGATTTGGTGTAACCACTCTCTCTGCAAACGTAAATTTCAACGAAACTGAAATTACCGAGCGTGGTCGCTATGTTGGCGATGAGGGCGAATTTGATCTAGAAAATGGCGTGCCAGCCAATCGCTGGGTTTTAGGGATCAATCATCAATTCGATAACTTTGATATTTTCCTGCGAATCCGTAAGTTCGGAGAATACGAGAACGCCAGCAATGCTACTCTGACCACCATCCAAAGTTTCCCTGCAGAGTATATGGTCGACCTGAATACCACCATTAACATTCGAGAGAATTACGTGATTCGATTAGGTGCAGAAAACATCTTCGATAACTACCCGGATCCTGGTGACTTTGAGGCATGTTGTGGAAGAATTTATCGCAGTGACTCGATGGTGCCTTGGCAAGGCACGCTTGTTTACGGACAGTTTTCGATACAGTTTTAATTTCACTGTCTCAAGTATCTTCATAGTAAAGTCATATTAATCAATTGGTTAATAAAACAACATAGAAGTCTTGATTAAGAAGCAACCGATGTTTGCACCACTGCTCAATCTAGCGCGAACTGAGTCTGGGACATATCTTGCACCCAGAAGCCCGGAAGTCGCAAATTCAATGTTTGGCGGTCAGTTTCTCGCACAGTGCATCGCTGCCGCGACTGATACCGTTGATCGTGATCGAGCCATTCACTCTTTGCATGCGTACTTTCTAAGGCCCGGAGACAGCGAAGAACCTTGTGAACTTAGTGTCGCGACCATACGCGATGGTCGCTCTTTCAGCCATAGGGAAATTTCCGCTTTTCAAGACGGCAAAGAACTGTTTCGCATGTTTGGCTCATGGAATATTGCCGAAAGTTCGCCAGAATTTCAAGGGGACCGGATGCCTGAGGTGCCTCCGCCCGATGAAGTGACATACACCTACTACCAGTTCTGCCAAGATCAAATGCCAGATAAAGACTATCTGGCAACGATTACTCAACGGCCAATAGATATACGTTATATCAATCCACCTCAAGACCGAAAGAACCGTTCGGAACTTGAAAATCAACTCATGTGGATTCGTATTTCTGACGAATTGCCGGATGAACCTTGGCGACACCAAGCGGCTTTAGCATACATTTCTGATAGTACTTTGATAGATCACATCACGCTTCCGCACGGCATGCGATGGATGGATCAGGACTTTTTTGGTACCAGCCTGGATCATACGATGTGGTTTCATCGTCCCTGTAAGGCAACAGATTGGGTACTCTTTGATCAGAAAGTCGAGTGGACTGGTGCTGGTCGAGGATTGGCTAGTGCGAAAATTTGGTCTCAGAAAGGTGAGCTTCTCGCCACTTGCGGACAAGAAGGCTTAATGCGCTTCTGAATTAGAAAACAACCGAAGAAAAACAAAAGGAGAAAACGAATGAAACTTGGACTAGGTGTAGGCCCTATGGGACCTCCAGGTGGCGAAATGATTGTCAAGCTCGCCAAGGAAGCTGAAAATCTAGGATACGACGCCATTTGGAGTTCAGAGATATATGGATCTGACTGCTTTACGCCGTTGGCATGGATCGCCGCACACACCACGACTCTAAATGTCGGTACTTCAATCATGCAACTCTCCGCACGTACGCCAGCGTCTGCGGCGATGCATGCTGTAACGCTTGATTACCTCTCTAACGGCCGTCTAAAACTTGGAATCGGCGTGTCCGGTCCACAGGTCGTTGAAGGCTGGTATGGACAACCCTACCCCAAACCCCTTGCTCGAACCCGGGAGTGGATCTCTATCTTCAGAGACATCGTTGCTCGACAAAATCCTGTCAGTCACGACGGTAAGCAGTATCAATTACCGCTCCAGGGTGGTACAGGTTTAGGAAAGCCATTGAAGCTGATTTTGCATCCAGTCCGTGAGGAGATTCCTCTTTACCTTGGTGCAGAAGGACCGAAAAACGTCGCATTAGGGGCAGAGCTCTGTGATGGATGGATTCCGATGTTTTTGTCACCGTATCGAATGGAGAGAATGTACGGTGAGTCCCTAAAACACATGCCACCGCACTTTGACATTTGTGCGGCAGTCCCTGTGATCGTGGACGATGATGTTGATCGAGGGCTTAGTCGGATTAAGCAGAATGTTGGCTTCTATGTCGGCGGCATGGGTGCGAAGTCGTTCAATGTACATAAAGATCACGTCTCTCGACTTGGCTTCGAAGACGAAGCGAATCACATTCAAGAGCTGTTTATGGCAGGTCGCAGAGACGCAGCGATCGCTGCTGTACCAGATCAGCTAGCGGATGAAGTTGCCTTGGTCGGGCCAAAAGAAAGAATCCGAGAGAGATTGGCAGAGTGGAAACGCAGTCAGGTCACGACGATCAATGTAGGAGCTTCAGACCCGGATACCTTGAGATTTATGGCTGAAGAACTTCTCTAATACAGTGAGACACGCCAACTTTCGATAACTCCATTGGGTAGTTCTACCGTGCTGTAAAGACGGGATATTCTGGAGTGAGCTCTATTGTTTAGGAGGTTGCATGAAAGACTGGTCAAGATGGAAGGAACTGATCCTTAAACCCTGCAGATATAGTAACTCTTGGGTACTCAAGGTAAGACCTCATTTTGAGAAAGATGGGCTTGAAGCTAACAGGACATTTTCCTGAAAAAACACTACCTAAAGACTTCCTTCAGACTTCTAGTTTGGTTTGTGCCTGCAGTCGCTCTGCTATGTGTTTTGGGGTTAGGTCAAACCGTCCTCGGGCAATCTACAAAGAATAATCCTTTAAGTACCACCCCCCAACACTGCAAGGTTGAGGGGGACTCTTTCAAGCAGAATGAGAGCATAACCAGATCAAGAGACTTAAAGATCCCTGGGCTCTTTGAACCAGGGGGATGTCTCATGGATTTACCTTTTGGCCTGCATAAGCTGGAGGATTCTTCCAGGAACCCAGATCACATCCTGATTGGCGTACACGGTTTTAAAGGACTCGGCCGAGAGTGGGTAACGCCGTTCTTAGAGTGGAACAACGAAGCTACCGATCTGTATTTTCTGCGGTGGAACTATTTTGCCCGCCAATCCAAAGCTCGTGAGTTGCTCCTTACAGAACTTGCTTCGCTGTTGACCGAGACACCAGCAGATGTCCGACTCACCTTCGTTGGTCATAGTTGTGGCGGAGTACTGCTGACTTCGATTCTAGAGCAACTCTCCTATCCAAATTCCATTGACGTTCACCTTGTAGCCTCGCCGCTAGCAGGGTTAGGACTGTTCACCGTATGTAAACCTGATCTTCCGGAGCAATTACCCGACAACATCACCCTCACACACTGGCAGACTCAGCAAAAAGTTGACAAGGTTTTCTGGTACTTCCCGAAAAACCCACAAGAAGTCGATTTTGCACCAATTGAAGTGATTGTGTTACCAAGGAAAAGCGACGACACAATCGTCGGGCATGTGCATTCCTTAGCATGGGTGGCAAAAGAGATGGTACGCCGGCAACCAGCAATATATGGTTCGACGTACCTAAAGAAAAGTGAGACAGTGCAGGATACCGTTAGGACGGAAACGCCCCGACTTTAGGGATCGATTTTCTGTGCTTCGCCAGTCATTGGGACAAAAGCAACTGGCAGAACCTGCGCCCTTGAATATTCGGTCTCGCTAGTTTTTGTGACTACTTCGAGTGTCTGAACGTGGTCTTCTGGACCTACTGGAATGACCATCCTTCCCCCTACTGCTAGCTGATCTACTAACATCTGAGGAATCTCAGGTGCTTGCGCGGTCACGATAATGCCGTCGAACTGGGCATGCTCCGGCCAACCAAACCAACCATCCCCTACCTTGACTGTGACGTTATCGAATTCCAGATTTGCTAGTCGCTCCTCAGCTTCCTTAGCCAGTTCAGGAATGATCTCGATCGAGTAAACGTGTTTCACCAACTTGGCGAGAATGGCCGCTTGATATCCTGACCCTGTTCCGATTTCGAGTACGGTTTGGTCGCTATCAGGATCAAGAAAGTGCGTCATTATCGCAACAATAAAAGGCTGCGATATGGTCTGCCTTTGCCCTATCGGCAGTGCCTCGTTGATGTACGCGTAATCCTGCACTTCCTCCGGCACGAAGAGTCTTCGATCAACTTCTCTCATAACACTCAAAATTGCCGGATCGATTGATTCGACTCCAGTCATATGAGACGAAGCCCGCGTCATCTGCACGACGTTATCTAGCATCTGATCGGTACCTGAATTCTCGCTAGACCCTGTAGTACAACCAAAAACTAGAGCAAGTAGAAAAACGCATCGAATAGATCTCAAAAAGGTCAAGATTTTCGTCACCAGCTATTTCGTAGTTCCCTTAACTTAAGGAATACGTCCTTTGGCGAAGCTTCATCTGGGAAATCAGTAAACGATTCCTGTAAACGCTTGATGATTGTCGGGCTCGTCAATCTAAAGAAGGTGTTAACTTCCTGTTCTTCACGTAGAGTGGTCACTTTAGGTTGTTCCGGATCGTAATTCGCCAGCGCTTCAAGCATTGTCTTAGCCTCGGTGTTGTCTGGTTCACGATCTAAAGTAAACGCCAGGTTATTCTGAAGATAGTCGTGGCCAGGGTAAATCTCGGTGGAATCAGGAAGTTTGGCGAGTTGCGCCGCAAAGGTCTCATACAGTTCTTCGGGATGACCACCGCCATGACAGTTACCTGCCCCGGCATTGAATAACGTGTCTCCTGAAAACAACGAAGGTATATCCGTTCGAGATAGCAGACAGACGTGACTCATCGTATGACCCGGCGTATCCAACACCTCAAGCTCTACCATCCTGCCGACTGAAACAACGTCTCCTGCGCGGAGGCCAACATCCATACCCTTAATCTTGTCGCTGGCTTTATGGTGTGCAAGCAATTTCGCACCTGTTGTAGCAATCACCGCCGCATTCCCACCAGTGTGATCCCCATGTTCATGCGTATTCAACACACTAGTGATCTCCCACCCATGAGCCTTAGCACGAGCTAGGCACTTTTCCGAGTCAAGTGGATCAATGGCCAGCGCTTCGCCCGAATCGGGACAAGCGATAAGGTAATTGAAATTTCGTAGGGGGTTATTCGTCCAAATTTGTTCAACAATCATTTTGAATACGTCTTCTGTTCCTTGATTTCCTGCGTTGCGTCGACTCAACGAAATTACGAAGTCGAAGCGGTTACTTCAGTCTGTTAGTTTATCAATGAAATACCTAGGACACCTACACTCTTTTCCTACCTTAACGAATCCAGACTTTCGCCATTTACAAAGAGGTTGGGCTAGTTCTCAGCTTGCAGTTACCAAGTGCAATATCTGATTTCGATAATGCTATCAAAGTAAAATGAAAAATTCGTTTGGTAAGTACCAATCGGGAAATACACTCTTCCCGTTACAAAACACATAGACAATTTGAGGAAACCGTATGAACTCAAGTTCACTTCCTAAATCAGTAATCATCAACGACGATACGATGCGAGAAGGACTTCAGATCGAAAGTCCCGACATCCCAGTCAGTGAAAAACTTCGACTACTGAATGCCATAGGGGAAATGGGATCCAAGACGATCTCTATCGGTTCGTTTGCACATCCAAAATGGACGCCCTCAATGGCATGTATTGATGAGATTGCCGAGCAATTTGAACCGAAACCAGGTATCAACTACACGGCAGCGATCTTCAACAAGAGAGGATTCGATCGGGCGGATGCCTACTATCCGAAGGTGAACGTACGCGGTCGGCGCGGATTTAGTTCACATGTGGAATTGTGTGACACGTTTGCTCGTCGAAACTACAACCGAACTCAAGGTGAGCAAATAGCCGCAATCGATGGCACAGTTGCAGCTGCAGCCAAGGCCGGCGCAGAAACTGCTGCGGTCACCATTGGCAATCCATATGGATCGAATTTCGAAGGCGCATTTAACCTAGAACAACGAATTGATCTCCTAAGACTGATGATCGATAAATGGCAGAATGCTGGAATTAAAGTAACTAGAGTGTCCTTCCTGGATGCGATGGGTTGGAACCTGCCTCACACGGTGAGCGAAACGATCGTGGCGATCAAGGATAATTGGCCGGATATCACCGAATTTCACATGCACCTGCACAACACACGCGGTGCCACCATCGCCAGTTATTACGAAGCTTTGTTGCTTGGTGCTCGGGAATTTGATACCTCTCTAGGTGGAATGGGTGGTTGCCCCTATTGTGGTAACGGGCGAGCTGCAGGACACGTACCCACAGAGGACTTCGTGCATCTCTGTCATCAGATGGGAATCGAGACCGGATACGACTTAGACAAGGTTATCGAAGCCGCATGTATTGCTGAGGAAGTTGTCGGACACCCGCTTTGGGGTCATGTCTCAAAATCTGGCCCATTGCCAGACAAATCCCAGTTATATCCAGCGGACATGCCGTTCGTCGAGAGTCTGCACGAAGCATCACACTTCCGCAACGGTGGAGATGTCTACGAAGGACAAATATCTCCTTGGAGAGACGGTGACGCACTCACCCGAGCCAGTTCCGCCTAAGTAGGCTATTTTCAATTTATTACTGACTTTGGTTAGTTGACCAAAGGAAAGGTTGTTTTCGGCAGATTTGACTAAATAGATGAAGCTTTTTCACTGTTCTAATGCAAGATCCCTAAGACCTCTATGGACTTTGGAAGAACTGGGACTGGAGTACGAACTTATCACGCTCCCCTTCCCACCTCGATACCTGGCGAAAGAATTCCTGGAGGTCAATCCGTTAGGAACAGTGCCCTGTTTCGTTGACGAAGATGTCAATATGACAGAGTCGGCTGGAATCTGTCAGTACTTGGTCGAAAAGTACGGACCCACTCCTTTGGCAGTTGAACGTGACGAAGTTGACTATCCCTCGTATTTAAATTGGTTGCATCGAAGCGATGCAACGCTGACCTTTCCACAAACACTAGTACTACGGTATACGCGTCTAGAACCCGAAGAGAAACGCAACCCACAAGTTGCGAGTGATTATCGAAAATGGTTCTTAGGTCGCTTGCGAAGTGTTGAAGCCGCCTTGGAAAATAAAGAGTACCTTTGCTCAGACAGATTTACGATTGCAGATATCGCGATTGTCTATTCTCTGGTGCTTGCCAAGTCACTCGATATCGACGAAGCCTTTACGCCCAATATTCAAGCGTATTGGGACCGCACCACGGTAAGGCCTGCATTTCAACGCGTATACGACCAACCTGAATAGGAATTTCTAATCTATGGCTGTTTTGTCTTCCTCGCTCAATACCCGGTCCGAGGCATTCCAAAGAAATCAAAATGACATGCTGGACAAGCTAGAGTATCTGGACACACTCTATGTAGAAGCCGCTGAAGGTGGCGGACCAGAAGCGATGAGTCGTCTCAAATCCCGTGGAAAAATGGCAATCCGCGATCGAATCGCCTGGGTTCTTGACCGAGATGCTCCCTTCTTGGAAGTCAGTCCGTTGGCAGCATGGCGCTCTCACTATGCAATCGGTTCCGGGTTTGTGGTCGGTATAGGTGTGATCGAAGGTGTCGAATGTGTCATCCTTGGACACGATCCTTCGGTACGAGCGGGTGCTTTTAATCCATTCAACTCCAAGAAACTGATGCGAGGTCTAGAGATCGCCCGTGAAAACCGCATGCCTTATGTGCAGTTCGTTGAGTCTGCAGGTGCAGATTTAAGAGGCGGTGGCGGTGGTAGCTCTAGAGGATCGGGTGAACCTGTGGATCCCAAACAAGCACTGATCAACAGTATGCTCGGAGAACAAGGTCATTTTGCGGAATCCGGTCGATTGTTCTATGAAATCACTGAATTGTCGAAAATGCGCATTCCCACCGTCTCCGTGGTATTCGGTGCTTCCACTGCTGGTGGTGCGTATCAGCCTGGTATGAGCGACTACAACATTTTCGTTCGTAATCAAGCCATGGTCTCACTAGGCGGTCCACCGCTAGTAAAAATGGCGACTGGCGAAGACGCTGATCCCGAAGCGCTTGGTGGTGCTGAAATGCACACTTCCGTATCGGGACTCGGAGATTATTTCGCATACGATGAGATGGACGGTATACGACTTTGCCGAGAGGTTGTCAATCACTTGAACTGGCGTAAAGAGGGTCCCGAACCCAGTATGCCCTCCGATCCGCCGATTTACGACAAGGAAGAGCTTCTAGGTATTGTTGCTGAGGACTTAACCGTTCCGTTCGATATTCGAGAAGTGATTGCGCGAATCGTCGATGGGTCACGCTTTGAGGAATTTAAGCCCCGGTATGGACCAACACTCGTCACTGGTTGGGCATCCATTCACGGTTATCCGGTTGGGATACTTGGTAATAACGGACCGCTACTTTCGGAGCCATCCGAAAAAGGTTCGCAATTCATCCAATTGTGCAATCAGGTCGACGTACCTCTGCTGTTCTTACATAACATCACGGGTTTTATTGTGGGTACTGCATTCGAGCAGCGTGGTATCACCAAGAACGGCTCAAAAATGATCAATGCAGTGACTAACTCCACCGTTCCGCATATCACGGTAATAGTCGGTGCTTCCTATGGTGCGGGGAACTACGGTATGAGTGGCCGTGCTTACGGGACAAGATTTTCGTATACATGGCCTACAGCAAAAATTGCGGTCATGGGACCGAAGCAACAAGCGGGAGTTATGACTATCGTGCAACGAAATGCGGCATTGCGTCGGGGCTTGGAATTCGACGAAGAAGCCAACGACCGGCGCGTAGAGTCGGTCGAAATGTCTCTCGAAGAACGATCAAAGGGACTCTTCGCTACTTCTCGGGTCACCGACGACGCAATGATCGATCCACGAGATACTCGAGACATTATTGGATTTTCTCTTTCTGCATGCCACAACAAAGAAGTCAAAGGCACTAAGGAGTTCGGCACATGGCGAATGTAACCATCAAACCAATCACTCGCCTACTCGTCGCGAATCGAGGCGAAATAGCTCGACGAATCTTTCGCACGGCGCGAGAAATGGGGATAGTGACCATCGCAGTCTATGCAGATGGCGACTCAAATGCTCCATTCGTTGAAGAAGCCGATGTAGCAATCGCATTAAACGGAAGAACTGCCAGAGAAACATACCTCGACATCAACAAGATACTTGATGCTTGTCGGTCCACAGGTGCAGATGCTGTTCATCCAGGTTATGGATTTCTATCGGAGAACGAGGAGTTCGCTAACGCAGTTGATTCCATGGGAATCACTTGGGTAGGACCCCCACCGTCCGCAATTGGACAGATGGGCGACAAACTATCCGCCAAAAAACT
>MPMU01000088.1 GCA_002238665.1 Gammaproteobacteria bacterium bin55 | reverse complement strand
TAGATTGTTCAAACTACTAGAGCAACAGAACGATCCAAGACTGACTGAGCAACCTTGCCGGTACGAGTATGAACCCTATGCAGGCGAACCCTCCGGTTAATGTCTCTCCTTAAAATTGAACCTTACAGTTAGCAGAAGATTTCGCTCTCTCTGCAACATCCTCATTTCACCAATAGAAGGATTCAATATTCAATGAGTTGGGTAGCAATCTTGATGGGTTCAGATTCAGACTGGCCAACAATGCAGTCCACAACTAGCACTCTATCTGATCTAGGTGTCAAATTCGAAGTAAAGGTGACTTCAGCACACCGAACGCCAGAGGCCACCAGCGCATATGTGAAAGATGCGGAATCCCGCGGTTGCGACATATTTATCTGTGCCGCTGGATTGGCTGCACATTTAGCTGGAAGTGTCGCTGCGCATACGCTTAAACCTGTCATTGGTGTACCTATGGATGGCGGTCCTTTTACAGGACTCGATGCCCTTCTATCTACTGTTCAGATGCCCGGCGGCGTACCTGTTGCAACCGTAGCGGTGGGTAAAGCTGGAGCAAAAAACGCAGGTTATTTAGCCGCGCAGATGTTGTCTTTGAGCGATGATGCGCTGGCAACTAGGCTTAGAGACGAACGTAAAACAAATGCTCAGAAGATCGCGAAAGCGGATGCAGCAGTCCAAGAGAGCTTGTAGGTAATACAGAAGCTATTGATCTCCAACGTTGACGCTGCAGTAGAAACTCTTAAACAAGGTGGTGTGATTTGTCACCCCTGCGAGGGAGTCTGGGGTTTTGCGTGCGATCCGTTTAACGAGTCCGCCGTCAAGCGAGTACTCGAGATCAAGCAGAGACCAATGTCCAAAGGACTGATCCTGATCGGGAGTCGCGCTGAAGTATTCGACTCAGAGCTAGAGAACGTACCTAGTGAATTAGGAATCAAAATCAAGGATAGTTGGCCAGGACATATCACCTGGATTCTTCCCAACAACCGATTTCCGATTTGGATTTCAGGTGATTTTGATTCCGTTGCGGTACGAGTACCGGACCACCCGCAATCTCGAGACTTAGCTGAGAAATTTGGAGGGCCTTTGGTCTCAACCTCCGCCAATCGCTCAGGTCTATCTGAAGCTACGACCTTTCAGCAGGTGAGTTGCCAGTTCAAAGACCTCGTTGATGTCATTGTGGATGGTCATATCGGCTCTTCCACAGGTCCGAGCAAAATTTACGATGCTTTGACCGGTTCGAGGCTACGCTAATAGTGGATAAATACGCCGTAATTGGAAATCCGATCGAACATAGTTTGTCGCCGGAAATCCATAGTGCCTTTGCAACGCATACGGACCAGAATCTAGAGTACGAAAGACTTTGGGCTCCGAACGATGGCTTTGTCAAGAGAGTTGAGTCGTTTATTAAGGACGGCGGTCTAGGACTCAATGTAACTGCGCCATTTAAACAAGACGCATTCAACTGGGTGACCGAGCTTGATCCCTTGGCGACTAAAGCTCAAGCAGTTAACACGATACAGATCGACGGCAATCGCCGAATCGGATTCAATACAGACGGATTGGGTCTAGTTGCAGACTTGAAACGCCTTGACTGGCAACTGGAAAACCAGAAGCTACTTATCCTAGGCGCAGGTGGTGCCACGATGGGCATCCTACAACCATTATTAGATGTAGGTTGTGAGATCACCGTAGCGAATCGAACTTACTCAAAAGCGGAAGCACTACAACTGCTGTACCCATCCATTCAAATCTGCTCGTTGGACAAGCTTCACACAGGTTGGGATATCGTCATTAACTCAACATCAGCGATGCGAGTAGGTTCAAAGCTAGCAGTCGATACAAGTGTGTTCGAGCACGCAAAGTGCTACGACCTGACTTATAGCCTTGATGGTACGACTCCGTTCTTAGATTCACTCATTGACGTCGCTACGGATACATCCGAAGGGTTGGGAATGCTGGTGGAACAAGCTGCAGAGGCATTTTTCATATGGAGAGGCATTCGACCAGATACCCAGTCGGTTCTTTCTCAATTACGTGTACCTCAACCGCTAAGGCGATTTATCGCAGGCGCTAAATGTCACAAGTGTGGTGCTGACGACAGAATTTATGTAGAGTACGATGACTTGAAAACACCCAATACTCAAGGTTGTCTTGCATGTGGCTACCGCGAGTCGCGCGACGGCACAACAACCGTCCAAATTTACGAACCTAAGTGAATATTCCTAAAGACAAACGATTCCTGGCATTGCAGGTCGCATTTGCATTCATCGTAACAATATGCCTAGCTATTTGGCAGTTTGGCAAAGGTCTCGACACGTTGGTCGAGCGGGAAGAGCATCGAACAAGACTAGCACAGGAACCACTCGATATTTATCGGTGGCAAGAAGAACCGTCGACGTATCGGCACATCGATCTACGCGGTAGTTTTGATTTACAGCGCATGTTCTTAATAGAAGGAAAAGCTCACGCGGGCCAGTCAGGCTACTGGGTAGTTGGAGTATTCAATACAGATCAGGGAAGATTTCTTGTCAATCGCGGATGGGTTCAAGTGCAAGGAAACGTTTCAATGCACCCTTCTTTTCCTACCCCGAACTCACCCGTCAATATAAGAGGCGTGTTGTGGCCGAAATCTGAAGTTAGTCCTGCAACTTCACGCATAAATCCAAATGCAACTTGGCCTATTAGAGTGAGAGATCTGAATATCAACGCCATGGCGGCGAGGACCGGAGCTCACGCGCATGAAATCCGTTTAGTTGCTGGAAGTGCAGGTGTCTTAGTGCCCGTGCCGTTAGAAACACAGTTCAAGACGGCAATGCACTGGGGTTACTCAGCACAATGGCTACTCATTGGTACACTTATTCTTGCAGGTTTCTGGTACTTTGTACTCCGACCAAACCATAGTCAACAAGATCAAAATAAATGAAAACCCGCTTGATATTCATCGGCTCTATGATCGTGATTGTCGCGAGTCTTTTCGTTTGGAGTACTCAGACCACGTCGATTTCAAATGAAGAGCTGAGGACATTAGGAGTCCTAGTGCTACCTGAGCGCAAAACGACCCCGGAACTTTCGCTCATCTCCCACGAAGGGTTGCCATTTACAAAAGACTCATTAAAGGAAAAATGGTCGTTCGTATTTTTCGGCTACACGCATTGTCCGGACATCTGTCCAATTACTATCGCACAGATCGGACAAGCTGAACTCCGTCTCGCGACGAATGCGGAATTTGACATATTGGCAAAAATACGACCGGTGTTTATTTCAATAGATTCAAAACGAGATGGTCACGAGAAAGTAGCGAAATTCATTGGTAACACATCTGATCGATTCGTTGGAGTAACTGGCAATGCACAAGAAATCAAGGCATTGGCAGATTTTGCTGGCATTGGATTCAAACGCATGGGTTCACAAACCACATCTTCAGAAGACGAATACTTAATAGAACATCGAGACTATATCGCAATCTTCGATCCAGAGGGTGATCTATTTGGCTATATCAAGCCACCTTTTGAGACAGACCATCTTGCGCGTATATTCCGAGGTCTTGCTGAATCGAACGGAGATTTCGTTCCAGTTCCGTCGTCTGGTTGAACTAACTGAGTTAGAGTACGAGGGTACGCGGACGCGCCTTGTGTAGTTTTTTGCTTGGTTCTTCTAAACGCCCTAGAGATCCTAAAAACTTAATAAATCCGAGCCGACACGCGTACCAATCGACAAGACACTGATGACAAAGCAGAGTTCTCCCGCAATTGAAAATACCAATCTGACGTCGCTTTTAGTGATTGCGGTCACAAGTTAAGGGTGAACCAAAGTACGAATCCTGCCATGAGTAACTGAAACACAAATGTGGCTTTCAATGCTAATCGCATGGCTAGACCAGGTTTGACTCTTTCATCCATATGCCGACTCTGAAGCCATATCGCCGCCCCGCTCTGTATAGGTAAGGTGATCGCAGCAAAGAACGCTGAAATCGTCACCAGCAGTAACGGCCTGGAGAAAAACAGGTAAAGCAAAAAGGCCAGAATAGGGATCACGATCACATAGCCTCTAGTCCAGAGAGTCCTTCGGATTTTTGAACGTCCAATGAACCCAAACTCAACAACGTAATCCGGAAACACACGGCCTCCTGCTCCCACTCCTGACAAGGTCGTTGAAAACAAAATGCAAAACGCGCCAAAACCAAACACAATGAGCGACCAGTCACCTAGAGTCTGAGTGAACATTCCTGACAATGCTCTGATTGTTTCGAGACCTTCAGGTCGAGCCCCTGTAGGATGCAAAATTCCTGCGCCAAGAATGTAGAACGGAATCGTTGCGATCGTGAGAATAATCAGAGTGGTCCACACATCGGCGTGTAGCACCTTGATCCACCCTTTAGCTCTGCTCACCCACTGGTCATTCGCTTCATTTCGACCGATATATCTGGGATAACCTTTTTCAACACACCAATAGGTGTAAGCTGTGATTTCGCCACCGTTCACCCCAGTAAATCCGTACATTGCAATCGCAAGCGCAGCGTACTCGAGAGGAAAATCGAAGTTCATACCGGCTAGAAAATCGTCTGTGGTCATGGCAAATTCTGTCGTCTGCATGAGACCTGCACAGTAAATAGTCGTGACTGTAAAACAGATGACCAGTAATAACATCACCCTCTCAAGATATCGGTAAGATCCACTCGCCAATATCAAGATGGCAAAAACCGCAACAATTCCTGCAGCAACTCTGGTATCTAACCCTTCAAACAGCAGTGACATGCCTTGCCCTGCGCCACCAACGATACCACCCAGTCCTGTGATACCTGGAATAAATGCGATAACAGCAAGCCACACTGTCCATCCGACCGGACCCTTCGGTCCCATGATCTTACCTGGAATCCGATTGAGCGCTCGCATATATGTGTCACCGGTGGTAATACAGTAGCGCGTGAACTCGGCCTGCACCACGGATTTGCTCCAACAGGACACGAGTACCCACCAAAGTAGCACAAATCCAGCATTTGCACCTAAACCAGAGGTAAGAAGGATTTCTCCTGAGCCGACAATCGACCCTGCGACAATGACACTGGGACCCAAAAACTTGAACCTACCAATCAGGTTCTTCGGTGGTTCGAGCACTTCACCTACAGTATGTGTATATGGATCGTGGTCTCTGGATTCCGTGGTTTGCAACGCTAATCTCTGGCCATAGCTGGGAAACTAGATAGTCAAGATAGCACAAAGGTGGAGTCAATTTACTTTTTGGTTCTGGAACAGAGTAGTTAATCATTCTGTTCCAAGGGTCCTAATTGACTTGGCGGTGAATATGCAACCCTGCTCAATCTTGTTTCTAACGTTTAATTAGCTCGAAATGGCATTTCTTCAATCAAAATAGACATCACGAGTAGAATGTTGTTTGCGAGATTGAGTTACACAATGATTTTTAAAGATTGCGGAAGCTCATCTCGTCATCTATATGCAAGGTTGCTGTGCAACGACAAGACGAATCGCTTGTCAATCAGGTTTAGCCTCCTTTAAATCGAAGACCAACTTGATAAGGACTCGCTTTGTCTTCTTTGAAGTCTGTTGATACAGATCTCCTAAATCATTACCAAGAAGTACGACTTCGATCCGAAGAACTCTGCGAGCCACTAGAAATTGAGGATTACGGCGTACAGCCGATGGCTGATGCCAGTCCTCCGAAGTGGCATTTAGCTCACACGACTTGGTTTTTTGAAACCTTCATCCTCGCCGAAATTGGGGAAAACTACCAACCCTTCCATCCTACCTATCGATATTTATTCAACTCGTACTACGAAAACGTAGGCTCCCGACATCCGCGCCCGGAACGAGGCAATTTATCTCGTCCTACGGTACGCGAGGTAATGACATACCGCTATCACGTCGATTCCACCATGCGTGGCCTATTAACTCAGCAGTTAGACGTAGAAATCAAGGATCGAGTGGTCCTAGGTATCCATCACGAACAACAACACCAGGAGTTACTCCTAACCGATCTGAAGAGCAACTTCGGCAAAAATCCGCTTTTTCCAGTTTATTCGACAAGTGATGAGAACACCGAACTGGTAGACGAAGAGAATTCTGAATCTTTTACTGCTCTTAGATTTCATCAGATTTCAGGAGGCAAGACTTCGATTGGTACCAACGCCTCGAATCAATTCTGCTTCGACAACGAAACGCCCAGACACACCGTTTGGCTTGAACCATTTACTATCGCGAACCGGCTGGTCACCAATAGCGAATATCTCCAGTTTATTGAAGATGGCGGTTATGCTGAATCAACACTTTGGTTGTCGGATGGATGGCATGAAGTACAAAGCCGTCAGTGGACGAAACCTGAATATTGGTACTTCGATGAAGACTTAGGCTGGTGTGAATATACGCTACACGGCCTTAGACCAATAAATCCTCACACGCCGGTTACTCACATAAGTCTTTATGAAGCAGATGCTTTTGCACGCTGGTCGCAACGTCGACTTCCGACGGAATTTGAATGGGAAGCAGCAGTGAATCAGACATTACGCGAACGGACCAATGGTCGGAGTGCAGATCAAGAAGCTAATCTCGGTCAACGAGACGTATTCCACCCAACTCAAGCAACAGGTGGTGACCACATACAGCAACTCTTAGGAGATTGTTGGGAATGGACTGCTTCGGCGTACAGCCCCTACCCAGGCTTTAAACCTGCGAGAGGCGCTTTAGGCGAATATAACGGCAAGTTCATGGCAAATCAATTCGTGCTTCGGGGAGGTTCATGCGTGACTCCTACCAACCATATTCGCACCACATACCGTAATTTCTTTTATCCGAAGGACCGCTGGCAGTTCACGGGAATTCGTTTGGCGGACAATCTTGGATGACACCCTAACGATAGATTCACTGGTTGCTCAATCACCATTAAGCAAACCGACAGATCTAGATGAAGTCCTGATTGGACTAACTGATTCACCAAAGAGGATTTCGCCGAAATTCTTTTATGACGAGCGCGGTTCCGAGCTGTTTACTCAGATTACACAGTTGCCGGAATACTACCTCACGAGAAGCGAACTCGAAATCCTTGAGTCACGTCGAGCCGCCATCGCTAGTTCAGTTAAAGGCACCGAGTGTCTAATTGAATATGGGAGTGGATCAAGTTACAAAGTGCGCCTGTTGTTGAATGCCATTCAACCTGAACTCTACGTTCCTGTGGACATCTCGAGAGAATACCTACAAAAAGCGGCTAAAAAAATCTCCGATGCTTATCCTGACCTCTCAGTCCTTCCAATTGGTGCGGACTACACAAAACCGTTTGACTTACCTGATGAAGCTAAAGGAAAACAATGCACCGCATTTTTCCCTGGATCCACAATCGGTAATTTCGAACGTGAGGAAGCCTGTCGATTTCTGCAGTCCATTAGTGAGACGGTGGGGTCTGGTGGAAAACTGATCCTTGGAGTCGACAGCCGAAATCATCCAGCTATCTTGAATGCGGCCTATAACGACTCGAAAGGCATAACCGCTGAGTTCAATCTCAATATCCTGCGCCACCTCAACAAGGTTTTAGATACGAATTTCGTTCTAGAGCAGTTCAATCATGTTGCTCGATACAACGAAGATTTAGGGCGAATTGAAATGTACCTACAGAGCAACATACAGCAGTCGGTACAGATAGGAGAGAATGAGATCTCGTTTGCAGAGGCAGAGCTTCTTCACACAGAAAACTCCTACAAGTACAACTTACCGGATCTAATGAAGGTCGCAAAGGCCGCAAATATGACACTCAAGGAAGTGTGGACAGATGCGAGCAAACTTTTTCAGGTGGTACTCTTAGAGGTGAATTGATCGCTCCTCGTCGACCAAAACCTACTTCACGGTAATAGTTTCAGGTTCGGTTAACCTGAAGGGCCGGCGTAAGTGTCGATCTACCAATTCTTCAAAATGTCGCGGATCTTTGACGGGATAGTCATCAGGAAGTTCATCACGTACCTGTATGAGTAATCGAGAGAGCCAGAACGAAAACGCGCCATACAGAAGAAACTGATTTAGGAAAGTCGCCTCCAGTCCAGTCAGCGGTCTAATCTGGTTGTACGCAGACAACAGACTAGAAGCTCGCCGTTCGTCGATCGTTCCATGGTGTTCGCACCAATCATTGATCGCTACCGCTATGTCGTAAATCTCATATCCCACTCCAGCATGATAAAAATCCACAACGCCAGATAATCCATGACTATTGAATAAGGCGTTATCGCGGAATAAGTCACCATGTATCACACTCTGCGGTAACGACTGCACGTCGGTTCGGCTCAATAACGACGTCAAGACCTCCAGAACTTTTCTTAAATAAAACCGTTGGTCCGGCGAAACAAATGGTTCTACCGTCTCAACACTTCGCGTGAGCCAATCAACATTCCTGATATAGGGTTTGGCTTTGGATGCTATCGTTCTAGTCACGAGATGGAACCGAGCCAAAAACCTGCCGATCGCCTCACAGTTCTCTACAACGGGGTGGGTAATGTGAGCGCCAGGGAGCTTTTCGCAAATAAGAATGGGCTTATCCCAGGCGCGGCACTCTCGATCGCCATGTTTCGTCCGGACAAGTACTGGAACTGGTAAACCTGCCTCATTGCAATCGGACAAGAGACTCACCATGATTTGTCGAGAAATTGCGTCGCCACCGAGTTCTTCGACCACCGTAAACACATAGTCTTTCAATACGGACTGACCGTTCTCAGAACTTCGTGTGGTTATGAAGTAATTGGTATTCTCTATCCCTTGAGTTGCCGGCTTGAAGCGCATCAGTTTGCCAATGTCATACTGCTCTAGCGCATTTTCAATGACTGTGTGGGATAGTTCGGTAATGACTGCCATGGGTAAAACTAGATACTAGAAAGTGATTACTTCCCACACCATCTGTAGCCTACTGTTCTGTCTAAATTCGCCCATTGTCTCTGTCCTGTCGACCGGTATGAGGTAGTAAGGTCTGCCGTTTTTTGGTACCACCTTAATACGAGTTAGACGCCCGTTTACTCTAAATTCGTAGACAGTCCTTCTTTCTGAAGTACGCAGAACAACAGTCGGACCAACAAGGACTTCGGGAGGCGGTTCTCGTATCTCGGGAGGAGGCTCTCTTAGGGGATCTTGTACAGACCGTACCTCCTCTTTTTCATTTGCATCCGAATTTTTTGACTGCGTCTCCTCCTGCGCTTGGACTTGGAGATGGAGCCCAACACCTAAAATCAACAACCCAAGCCAATGGGCCGCTACTCTCAGACAATAGGTGGCTCTTTGCATCTAGTTAAATCGAATATCAGCTTGGACATATGGTAATCAAATTATGACTCAAAGCTCTCCGTTGATATTAGTGGACGGTTCTTCGTATTTGTTTCGCGCCTTCTACGCGCTTCCGGATCTTAGGACGGCTCGAGGCCAACCCACCGGCGCAATGCGAGGTGTGATCTCCATGCTACAGAAGCTCTGTGATGACTATCCAGAGAGTAGCGTAGTCGTCGTCTTCGATGCCCCAGGGAAGACTTTTCGAGACGAAATCTATGGCGAGTACAAGGCTACTAGAGCTGCAATGCCGGATGATTTACGGTCTCAAATCGGACCACTCCATGAACTCATTCAAGTCATGGGATTGCCCCTGTTGGTGGTTCCGGATGTCGAAGCCGATGATGTAATAGGGACGCTTGCCAAACAAGCGTCTGAAAAAAAGATAGACACGATCATCTCTACTTCAGATAAAGATCTCGCGCAACTCGTCAATGAGCACGTCACGTTAATGGACACCATGAAAAACGAGTTTCTCAACCCTGATGGGGTAGTAGCAAAATTCGGTGTACGTCCTGATCAAATCATTGACTATCTAGCTCTGATGGGAGACAAAGTAGACAACATCCCAGGTGTTGAAAAGTGTGGGCCGAAGACTGCTGTAAAGTGGCTAGATGCCTATGGCTCACTAGAGGGAGTTGTAGAAAACGCCGATCAAGTTAAAGGCAAGATTGGTGAGAATCTGCGAAGTGCCATACCTCAGCTACCTTTATCTTACGAACTCGCAACTATCAAGTGCGACGTAGAGCTGGAACATAGCTTGGAAGAGTTGACTAGAAGTTCGTTTAAGGAAGAAGAACTCATTCAAAAGTTTGAACACTACGAGTTTCATTCTTTACTCGAAAGGTTTTTCAGCAACAGAACAACCGAAGTTGAATCCACGGAAGCTGAAATAACCATCGTTAGGGACGCCTCCAGTCTAGAGGACATGGTTCACGCGCTTGAGGAAGCGGAATCATTCGCATTCGCAACATTTGGCGCACCGGATGTCGCAGGTGTATCGATTTCCTGTACACCAACTGAAGCCTATTACCTACCAATAGCACACGAAGGCCTCGAAGGCCAGCCTGCCATTGAAGGAGAGAAAGTACTCAAAGCCGTTAGTGCTTTGCTGAATAGTCCAAAATCAAAGATACTGCACGATGTAAAAGCCGCTCGACACGCATTAAGAAAACTCGGTTTGGAAATCACTGGACCTATACACGATGTCATGCTAGAAGCGTATGTCATTCATAGTTCGGCACGCGGTGGATTAAATCTGCGCTCACTCGCCGCGCAGTATCTGAAAACTGATCTGATCGATCTGAAGAACATTGTTGGGTCTGGTGCCAAGCGCCAGCCTATTGCTTCGATTCTTATCGACAGTTTTGCCCCCTATGCAGGTGAATACGTGGCAGCTTGTCTAAGACTTCACGAAACCTTAAATGAGACGCTTGAGAAGAACGACGTACTTTCGAACATCTACGAAAACATCGAATTACGCTTAGAGCCTGTTCTTTACCAAATGGAGTGTCACGGAATCCTATTCGATAGCGAGGTGGCACATGAGTTTGGTCGTGAATTAGATGAAGCAATTGCCGGGTTACAAAGCCAGGCGCATGAAATTGCCGGTAAACCATTCTCGCTCAACTCACCCAAGCAACTACAGACCATTCTCTTTGACGATCTGCAATTAACCGCACCGCGAGCGAATAAACGAGGTCATCGTTCTACGAATGTGGATGTCCTTGAGGAACTTGCTAAAAACCAGGAAAGCCTCCTGCCACAGGTGATTTTGGACTACCGGCACGCGGCAAAACTCAGGTCAACCTACATTGACAACCTTATCAGTCAAGTCCATCCATTGACGAAGAGAATTCACACCACTTATGCTCAGGCTCATGCCATTACCGGTCGTCTAGCGTCGGCGGACCCAAATCTGCAAAACATCCCCATCAGAACGGAAGAGGGGCGAAAAATCCGTGAGGCATTTATTCCTCCGGAAGGGAGAGTGCTGGTTTCGGCTGATTACTCACAGATTGAGTTACGGGTCATGGCGCACATTACCGGGGACGAAGGTTTAACCAAAGCATTTGGTAACAAACTCGATGTTCACCAGTCGACTGCAGCCGATATCTACGGGGTTGCATTAGATGAAGTCACCCCCAATCAAAGACGCGATGCAAAGACCATAAACTTCGGACTGATGTATGGAATGTCGGCGTTTGGATTAGCTAAGTCCTTGGGTATTCCGCAACATATGGCACGTGACATCATCGAAATGTACTTCTTTCGATACCCCGCCATCCAAGGCTATGTGGAAGAGACCAAGGAACGAGCAAGAAAGCTAGGGTATGTGGAGACAATTCAAGGACGCCGCATTTATCTAGAGGACATCAAGGCTCGTAATCCCATGCAACGACAAGCGGCTGAGCGGTTATCGATCAACGCACCCGTGCAAGGTTCGGCTGCAGACATTATCAAAGTCGCGACAATAAATGTCCATCAATGGTTGGAATCGAGTGGTCTCGATGCTCTGATGTTGCTCCAGGTTCATGACGAGTTGGTTTTTGAAGTGAATGTAGATGACGTAGATCAGCTACAAAGTGGTGTGCGGGACTGCATGCAATCCGCAGAGAATCTTGATGTGGAGTTGCTGGTTGAATTTGGCGTGGGCAAAAATTGGTCCGAGGCGCATTGATTTTTCCAACTTGCCTTTTGCGAACAGTAAGCGGAGACTAGCCTAAACCAACTCTAGTTCGGATATTGGGTGTCGATTCTGGTAAGCCAAACCGTGGAACGGTAGCTAGTCTCACTCTAACCAGTGACGAAGAATACCTCGAACCGATTCCACGCCCGTCCCTTTAGTGGCCGAAAAACTCTCAATACTTAGTTGGAGGTGACCTCCATAGATGTTCTCTAGATTGGATTTGGCCTGAATCTGTCGGTTCCGCTTGAGCTTGTCAGATTTATTCAAAAGTACAAGGAGATTCAGTTGTTGCTGATTGCACCACTTAATCATCTGTTGATCAAATTCAAAAGGCGGATGTCGAGCATCCATCACCAGAACTACCCCCTTCAGATTGCTTCTTCGAGTCAGATATTCGTCAACTAACTCTCCAAACCGAGCCCTCTGTTGCTTACTTACCTTCGCATAACCAAAACCAGGAAGATCGACAAGGCGACCACCCGACGTGGAAGGACTTACTTCTAAGTTGAAAAAATTGATCAGCTGCGTCCGCCCTGGAGTTTTGCTGACACGCGCTAATTTGTTAATACCCGTGAGCTTATTTAAAGTACTCGATTTACCTACGTTGGATCTTCCAACAAAGGCCAGTTCAGGCACATCATCGACGGGACATTGGGCAAAATCCGCCGCGCTTTTCAAAAAAGAAGCAGATAAGGGGTTCGAGTTTGGCATGAATCAGTCTTTGCTTACGTGATAACCGATGATCGCATGTTTGGAAGGCACACTTCTTTGCACCTTGAGCCAGAGAGCAGTCTCTATAATTCCCGTGCCGAAATCTGCGTTCGGTTCCTAGAAGGTTAATCCTTCAAATTTCCCTCAGAATTGTTATCTCGGAATAGCTATGGTTTTTCAAACCTTGCGTATCTATCAAGGTCTAGCTCGAACTGTTGTGATTGGTATCTTACTGCTAGGTACCGCGCTAGTGGTGCATGGACAAGAGGAAGAGTCCCAAGAAGCTGTTGACGTAGACGCAGAAACAGTAGCTACACCCGCAGTGGAAACCAGCGCCAACGAGCTCGTAGCCACATGCGTACCCTGTCATGGCGAAGATGGTAACGCGACCATAGCAGGCTACCCAAATCTTGCCGGTCAGAATGAGAAGTATCTACTTCATCAGATGGAACTCATGCGTTCAGGTGAGCGACAAATCCCTCTCATGATGGGGCAACTGGAACAGAAAACAGACGAAGAACTGGCAGAAATTGCCAGTTTCTACGCTTCGCTTCCTGGTCGCATCGGGCAAGCATCTCCCGATCTCTTAGAGCTTGGTGAGAAAATCTACCGTGGTGGGATCATGGACAAGGAAGTTGCAGCTTGTACCGCATGTCACTCACCGTTTGGAAATGGAAACTCGCTTGCTGGTTTCCCGAGAATTTCCGGTCAACCAACCTCCTACACCATTGAAGCGCTTCGACAGTATCGTGAAGGTGAGCGCGTGAGCGATGAAAACAACGGTGGAATGATGCGAGATGTTGCGGCTAGACTCACGGATACCGAGATTAAAGCCGTTGCTAATTACATCTCTGGTCTATACTAAATTCGATTCTTCGGTGTTGTAGATGCACATCTCACACCAAAGATTTGTACTAAGTTCGCCATTCAAATAGGGTCGTTGGCCATGCCTCAACGATGCATCTTTCTCTTTTGGTTATGTCTCGCCAGTCTGACAGCATTTAGTCAGGATAAATTTGTGGAAGGAAGGGATTACGAAGTCGTTCCTGTTCCGTTTGAAGCCAATCCTGATGAACTCCCTATCGTGGTCACGGAGGTATTCAGCTACGCTTGTCCGCACTGTTACGATATTGAGGAGTTGCTGGAAAAGTGGATTACCCAGCAAGATCCAGAAAAAGTCAAGTTCGAACGAATCCACGTCGTATTCAATATGGATATGGTCAATTTAGCACGTGCTTATCTAACGAGCGAAACACTCGATGTCACGAACGAGATTCACTTGCCGATCTTTTCTGCCATTCACAAGAATGGACTGCGAATGAATCGAGAAGATTTGCTCATGCGTCTCTTCAAAAACAAAGGAGACATTGAATTCGACCAATTCAAGGAAGTCTTCGATTCTCCAGAAATCACGCAAAAAATGCGTGATAACAACGGTAAAGCTAGAGTCTGGCGTATCGTCGCCACTCCCACAGTCGTCGTGGATGGTCGCTACACCACAACACCTTCGCAAGTCAACAGCAAACGCAAAGTCTTTGATGTCGTGGATTTTCTGGTCCAGAAAGTACTGGACGAAAGGGCGGATAACTCGTCGTAGAGGTGTGAAGTCGACTTAGCCCGGTTCCTCTCTATCTGATGAATCAATTCTTCAGAGTTAAGGACTTTCAGCAACAGTCCTGATGTACGTTGGCATAGATATCGGCACGTCGTCGGTCAAAGTCATTGTCGTTGACCAGCAAGGTCAACTGGTGGATGAGGCCACCGAACCACTCTCCTCCTCGCGCCCCGGCCCGCTCATGAGTGAGCAAGATCCTCGGCATTGGTGGCGAGCTGCCGATCAGGCAATGCAATCGCTCAACCAGTACGGCTCCGAAGTCAGAGCCATTGGACTTTCGGGGCAAATGCATGGAGCAGTGCTACTCGACGGGGAAGATAAACCACTTCGTCCCGCCATACTCTGGAACGATGGTCGTAGCGGCGATGAATGTGTTGAGTTGGAAGCTAGCTCT
>MPMU01000087.1 GCA_002238665.1 Gammaproteobacteria bacterium bin55 | reverse complement strand
CTTCCAAGTACCCAATGGCGTGGTGGACATACTAGTCAAAGACGACGAAGCAGCAATTGAGTGCACGAAAAAATACCTCTCTTACTTCCAAGGAGCTATTCCCCTTTGGCACGAACGTGACCAGCGATTGCTGCGCCATGTCGTCCCTGAGAATCGAAACGAACTCTACGATATGCGAGAACTCATCGCAATACTCGCCGATGAGGATTCGATTCTTGAAATTAGGGAAGCATTCGGTCTTTCGATCATTACTGCATTCATTCGTATCGAAGGTCGTCCGTTAGGTTTGATTGCGAATAATCCGATGCACCTATCGGGTGCGATTGACTCTGATTCGGCCGACAAGGGAGCTCGCTTCCTGCAACTCTGCGACGCTTTTGATATTCCCGTCCTATCTCTCATTGACTGTCCGGGGACCATGTCTGGGCCAAGTTACGAACAGAATGCTCTCGTTCGACACTTCGGACGATTATTAGTAACGGGAGCCAACATGACCACTGCCTCGTTCAGTGTGGTTATTCGAAAAGCGTATGGGATGGGAGCAAGAGCTATGTGCGGAGGTAGCACGCTAGAGCCGTTCTTCTCAGTGGCATGGCCGACCGCAGAGTTTGCGGAAACCACACTAAGTGCTCACGTAGAACTTATGTATGGCGAGGAACTTAACCAAGTCCAGGATGTGGCGGAGAGAAGTGCCATTCAAAAACGTTTGCTCGATTCTCACGTAGATATGGCTAGCGCGGTAAACGCCGGTGGTACCAACTATGGAATCGACGACGTGATAGATCCCTCTGAAACCCGTGCTTGGATCGCTCAAGGATTGCGGAGCGTACCAAAGCGCTCGTCCAGTGGCAAGAAAAAACGCCCCAACATTGATACCTGGTAGTTGAACACCTGTATGAAACCAGTTGCCGAGAAACTTCTAGTAGCCAACCGAGGCGAAATTGCGATTCGCATCATGCGCGCTGCCGCGGAACTGAACATACCGACCGTAGCCGTAGCACCTCAAGACGATGCAGGTTGTTTACACACCGGTAAGGCCGACGAATTCTGCACTTTGGAAGGAGTAGGTACTGCTGCATACCTTGATGTTGAACAACTGATTTCGGTGGCACAACGATTTGGCTGCACCCTGGTTCATCCAGGTTATGGCTTTCTAGCAGAAAACGGTGACTTCGCCGCACATTGCGAGGAAGCTGGTTTGACCTTTGTCGGTCCCGACGTGGAGACGCTCAGACTGTTTGGCGACAAGGCACAAGCACGACAAGCGGCGATAGCCGCCGACGTACCTATCGTGCGAGGTTTGGATCGGGCTGTGTCCTTGGAAGAGACACAAGCGTTTTTCTCGCAGCTAGGTGCGGGTCGCGCCATGATCATCAAGGCGGTTGGAGGCGGTGGTGGAAGAGGCTCCAGGTCGGTGACCTCCGCGGAGGAAATTGAAGCGAGTTTCAATCGTTGTCGCGAGGAAGCCGAAGCTGCATTCGGAAACGGAGCGCTTTACGTCGAAGAATTCATACGACCTGCAAGACACATTGAAGTTCAGATTTTGGGTGACGCAACTGGAGCAGTTACACATCTGCACGAACGAGAGTGTAGCGTGCAGAGACGTTTTCAAAAACTGATCGAGATAGCACCTGCACCAAACCTAGACGAAGACATTCGAACTGAGATCCACGACGCGGCGTTGCGGTTGGCACGATCGGTGAACTACCGAAACGCCGGTACCTTTGAGTTTTTAGTAGACGACGGCGGCGAAGTCCCGTCATTCGCTTTCATTGAGACGAACGCACGCCTGCAGGTTGAACATACCGTAACCGAAGAAGTCACTGGCGTCGACATCGTCAAGGCTCAATTGCGAATCGCGCTTGGGGCCACGCTTGAAGACTTAGGTTTAGCTACCATACCGAAGCCACGAGGTTATGCTATTCAAGCTCGCGTTTGCATGGAATCCTTGAATACAGATGGCTCGATGCTACCTACTTACGGCACACTATCAGCCTATGAAGTACCGAGCGGACCAGGTGTCCGCACAGATGGTTTTGGTTATGTTGGCTACGAGACCAGTCTTAACTACGACTCGTTGCTGGCGAAGGTCATTGGCTACTCTCCAACGACGGAATTCGAGGCGGCTATTTCGCGAACGAGTCGAGCTCTCAGTGAATTTCGTATTGAAGGTATCGATACAAATCTGGATTTGCTAAGAAACATCCTGAGCCACTCGGATTTCTCTACAGGTGCCATGCATACCGGTTTTTTAGACGAACAAATACTCGAATTCGTCACTGACCGAGAATTGCCGCGGTTTGCCACACCGAAGAATTACGAAACGCAGACAGTTGTAGAAGAGGACACCGTGCAAGCGGTTGGACCGGATGGGTCTGTGGGTTTGGTCGCTCCCATGCAAGGCACCATCGTTAGTATCAATGTAGATGTCGGTGAAGAAGTCCAAGCGGGTCAGGTGGTTGCTGCTGTCGAGGCGATGAAACTGCAGCACGATATTCGGGTCGAGCATAGCGGAGTCGTTGCTGCTATTTCAATGTCGAAAGGGGATGTCGTTCGTGAAGGCTATCCGATCGTTTTTCTGTTTGAGCAGGATGTCGAGGGAGGTTCGATCGAGGCCGATGGTGGACTCGATTTAGATCAAATCCGAGACGACCTCCGTGAAGTCAATGAGTACATTGAGAAAACGCTAGACGAGGCTCATGCTGAATCAGTTGCCGATATGCATGCAAAAGGACGGCGAACGCCGCGCGAGAACATTGACGTCCTGTTTGATCCAGCTACCTTCATGGAGTTTGGTCCACCTGCTGCTGGTTCAGCCAGTGGTGGGACGATTATGGGATTTGGAGGTGTAAATGGCAGCATTGTTGGCGACGAGCGAAGTCGCACCGCACTGATTTACGCAAATTACCCTTACGCTATGTACTCGCACGGGCATTATCGACAGGAACAAATACATGAACTAGCTCACGACTGGAAAGTTCCGATCGTGCTATTTTCCGAGGGACAAGGCGAACCGCCTAGCTTGAGTTCCGGAGTTGGTTTAGACGCATCTGTCTTTGCTGATTTCGCCAAGCTATCTGGTCTAGTTCCATTAGTCGGTGTGAATCTAGGTGACTGTTTCACCGGCAATGCCGCGCTTTTGGCATGTTGTGACGTGATCATCGCGACGGAACAATCAACTATTGGGATGAATGGCCCCTCGTTAGTTGCAGCAAACGGACTAGGGAACTTCACAGCTAATGAGTTGGGAACGGCATCGATCCAAGCAACCAATGGCACCGTGGACATCGTGGTGCGAGACGACGAGGATGCAGTCTCAACGGTGAAGCGATACCTTTCTTATTTTCAAGGTCGGGTCTCTGCTTGGGAAGCACCTGATCAGCGACGTATGCGACACATCATTCCAGAGGACCGTGTCCGCGCGTACGACATGCGAGAGATCATTCGGACTCTTGCTGACGAAGATTCAGTTCTCGAAATCCGCAAGGATTTTGGCATCGGGGTCATCACTTCGTTCATTCGGGTTGAAGGTCATCCGATGGGTGTGGTCGCGAACAATCCTGCACACTTGGCCGGTGCAGTCGACAGCCCTGGTGCAGACAAGGCTGCACGATTCTTCCAACTTTGCGATGCGTTTGACATTCCGGTCGTTGTTTTCATGGACTGTCCTGGCATTATGGTCGGTCCTGATCATGAACGTACTGCACTAGTTCGTCACGCGGTACGCCTCTTCAACATAGGTGCTAACTGCACTATGCCCATGTTCGGCATTATGGTGCGAAAGGCATACGGCCTCGGCGTACAGGCGATGATCGGCGGAGCTTCGTCGGTACCTTTGCTGACCGTAGCATGGCCCACCGCAGAGTTCGCAGGCATGAACATCGACGGTGCTGTTAAACTCTCAGCGCGACGAGAACTGGCCGCTATTGAAGATCCAGAAGAACGTATAGCAGCGTACGATCGACGCGTAGCACAAGGCTACGAGTCTGCGCGGGCAATCAATTCTGGTGCACGCTATGTCATCGACCCAGCAGATACTCGTGCCTTTATTGCCAGAGGCTTGAAGAGCTTGCCACAGTTGCCATCTCGAACGGCAAAGAAACGACCCTACGTAGATACTTGGTAAGGATGGTTCAGGTTTTTTAGGCTTGATCACTGTCTAATCGTTATTCCAAAGCTCGGTCTAATATTGCGCGGTCAATCGGATTTTCAACCACAAACGGATGTCTTTCAAAGAAGACGTCTCGTGCAATTCTCCACGGATCCTGGTCGTTGCCTTGAAGATTTGTGGCCGCGCCCCACCAGTTGACTCCCTGATCAGACAACCGGAAAGCTAGGTAGTTTGCAAGTGCTCCTACTCCAACTTTCCCTTCCTTTGCCACATTTGGAACCACTTTCTTCAAGAGTTTTACGTCTCTGTTTGCTAACTCTACACAACGCTGTGCTAGCTCGACCGCTCTACCTTCAAGCATGATATTTCCGGCATAATCGTTCGCCGCCATCTCTTCATCGGTCGACATGCGTTCAGAGGATGTGGCATCCAACATGTCCTGATCAAAGGTCTGTTTGCTGGGCTGTTGCGCTGCATGGTACACCTCATGGAGAAGATCAAATGTCCATCGTGCTTCGAGGCGTGAAGTCTGTTTGAGAACAATCGCGTTCCGATTTTCATATCGCCAGCAGGCACTATGAAATGTACCTTTTCCTCTGAGAGGAAGTACCATAATGCCAAGGTCCCAAACCGTTTGAAGCACATTGCGAAAGTCGTCCGCTTCCTCGCCGCGCGCCAGGATTTGTTTTCGCATTTCTATCGGATCAGTGGGTATTGGCTCAATTGGCCACTCTGCAATTCCCTGCAAGGCAACTTTCGCAACATAGTGTGCATACGAGGCAAAAATTCGCACGCTTAACTCTGAGCGACCCTTAGGCATCTTGAAGCGGGTTGTGGTCGGTGCCAAGTACACAGCGGACAATGCCTGAGCGCCGAGAATATTCTCACGAGTCCATCTAAAGACTCGTCCCAGTACTGTTGCCGTCCGAGCAGTGAGCCAGTCGTCGTGATGTTCGTCGGTCACCTCGCCGTTTGCCACCGCTGCCTCAGTCGTGGACAGCAGTCTCTTAACCACGAATTCTCGACTAAGTCCGACCTGACTGACTTTAGCCATCAGTCCTTCAAAACTCACCGGTACCAACGGGAGCAGGATTTCGTTCTCTATGCGAATGCCTAGTGCATGTGTGACCTCGCATAGTCGTTTATAGCTAGCCGAAGCATAATGCTCGGACTCGTACCGTTGAATTTGTTCCTCTTTAAGTCCAAGTCGTTCCGCCAAACCTCGTTGACTTAGCTTCCCAGCAATCCTAGCCTTTATTAATCCGAGGGCTAATTCGTCTAGGGTGGAAATCGATATGGCCGAGACATCAGGTTCGCGAAGTTGCTCGTAATTCGCTAGTTCTTCACGCATATCTGCAAGTTGACTCATCATACTTTCGCACTCTGCTTTCAAAAGCAAGGGATGCACAGCCACCCGTTCCTGTGCGTTTTGTTCCCACTCCTTGATCGCCTCGGAAAATTGAGATGCCTTGTGCTGAGTTATTCGGTACTGGCGTTCATCGGTGATCATGACAAGCTCCCAAGTTGGTCCCGGACGACTGGAAACGTGCCCTGTGAATAGATAGGTATTGAGTCAAAGCAGAAGTACACGGATACAAACTAACGGTATCGTTCAAGGAAGAGATTAACTCGAAATAAACTTGTAATAGGGGTCTGATGTAAATTGTGGATTCTCGCGAAAAATCCGAAGTGCAAGTCAGTATAAGTATTTGAATAGGATTTTAATAATAAAGAAATTTCAACCATAGAAGTTCTTTAAAGGCGACTTCTTCAACAGTCTCATAGCTCATGCGTTTGGGTATTTATTGAATTAAAATGTATTAGGGGACATGTACTTAGGAGCGTATTTGATGAAAGACTATTCCTTGACGCCGAAGTCTTGGCCTATTCAGATGCGAACAGCGCGTAAGGCAAAAGGAATCACTCAGCAACAACTAGCGAGCGCCACTGGTCTTTTTCAACAGCGTATCTCTCAAATGGAGACTGGTAAGGTCGAGCCGAGATTATCGGAGATTGTTGCCATATCAAATATGCTCAACATGGAAAACGCACTGTTTCCTAGTAGTTTTCACGAATATGTCAAAGACACCTTCCGTGATTGTGAGCGTATAGAAGCTCGTCGTAACGGATCACGCACGCTTTTAGAGGTTGTGTTAGGTGACAAGGCGTACATATATGACTGATTCTCTTGTAGTCTATCTCCACGACAAGGTTGTAGGAAAAATTGCTCGCAGAGCCGGTGGGCGTATCGGATTTGATTTTGACGAAGAATATTTACGCGATCCTAATCGACCGACATTAAGCATGTCTTTCGCATCGGAAAATGGTGAGATTGTAGGTGGTCCGCGCGATGCTAGTTCAGGACTCATTCCTCCTTTTTTCTCTAATTTGCTGCCGGAAGGATATCTGCGGAAATATCTTGCTGAAAAAGCAGGCGTGAGCGAGCATAGAGAGTTTGAGATGCTCGAATTGCTTGGTCAAGATTTACCAGGCGCGGCAATGGTTGTTAGAACGGAGGGAAGTGAATTATCTTTTGGATCTACCACCGCCTATGAGGAAGAGGCACCGGACGGGCCGTTGAGATTCTCGTTAGCGGGAGTACAGTTAAAGTTTTCGGCAATAGTTGATAAGAGAAACAGCTTGACGATCCCCACACATGGTATGGGCGGAAACTGGATTGTCAAACTACCAACCCCACGTTATGACGGATTATCTGAGAATGAATATTCTGTAATGAGCATGGCAGATCGATTAGGCGTTGATGTGCCTGAAATAAGACTTATGCCGGTACAAGACATAGCGGGTTTACCAGACGAAGTGAATGAAATGCCTGACGCGAATGCTTTCGTGATTAGAAGGTTTGATAGGTCGAGCGGGCGAAGGATTCACACGGAAGATTTTGCGCAAGTAACAGCGAGACGACCCGACGATAAGTACGACACTCATGTGAACTATACGGCTCTTACGAGGCTAATAGCACTTGCTTGTTCTGAAGATGACGTAATGGATTTCTCGCGGCGACTGATGTTTAACACCATTGTGGGCAACGGTGATATGCATTTGAAGAACTGGTCGTTCATTTATCCAGATGATCGCACCCCTAAACTCGCCCCGGCGTACGACTTCATGTGTACAGATATTTATGTCAAAAACGAATCGCTTGCCTTGAAACTTGGATCTGCCAGACAATGGCATGAAATCACCCTTGAAGAATTTGGCCACGTTGCTGACGGAGCCGGAGTAAATAGAGCAGCATTCATGGGTGCCGCCGCTGATATGGTTACAAGGTTCTATGCATTGTGGGAAGACAATGTACACTCACTTCCCATGGATGATCAACTACAAAATGTTATTGAACGTCAAATGAAAAGATGTCCGGCGATTAGGTCTGTCTTAGGGCAAACACGAATCTCTCATGTACAAACAAAGAACAAAAATTGGTGCAGAGATTAACTCAAAATAAATATGAACAATAAAACACCAGACTTTGAAAAAGCACCTAGGTTTTTTCATCATTTCGTTCCTAAAGAAGATGATTATTACCGGGATGAAGAAAACCGTCAGAAAAATCTTGAAGCGAGGAAAGAGTATTTAAGTAGCGAACCCACCATTTATGTGGGTGGAACAGAATGTGCGATAGAGTACTTACAGGATCATCCTGAAATATGGGGAGTGGTTGCTCTTGATTATGAAATACAGGAGTCCGATAGAGAACGCTATATGAAGGCTTCTGATAACCTAGATTTGCAGGTGCATTTAGCCCCTATTCAGGACTGGGATGAACGTAGTCGACACCTGGGGCTAAGGTTAAGAACCCAAGATGTTAAAGAAAAATACTGCCCTAAGGAGTCCGACGTTAATGCCGTTGTGAATTTTCTACAACGTTGGGCATCCCAGGAGCCCTTACCTTCGTTGGTTGTACATTGTGGTGCAGGTATTGCGCGTTCTACTGTATTTGGATTAGCCGCACATACACTGATTAGTAATTCTCCAAAGGAGTCCGTAAACGCCTTATTGGAAGCCGATAACGGACGTTTTACCAAAATGTTGACAGATCCAAACTGGGAAATCGCCAAAATTGTGGACAAAAGACTCGGATTTAATGGGTATTTTGAAATGGCTTGTCGGTTCATCAGGTATTTTGAAGAAAGTGAAGCAGAGTATTTTCTTGATTGGGAACTTCAAATCACAGGAAAGTCCAGCATTATCGACCGGGAATGCGCATGGTGTAAGGATCATGCGTTTTCATTTAAGAAAGTACACAACGGGGGCGAAACTTATCGCCAATTATGTGAGTCGGGGATTCCACTTCGCACATGGATCAACGCACTTAGCGCGTTGGTGGTGTTGCAAGCAAACGACAGAGCAATAGGTCCAGCAAGTCTGGCGGAAGCACTGGATGTTTCGAGTAACTCGGCAACCACTGTTCTATCTCGATTGGAGCAATGTGCAGGAGATCGTAGGAGACTATTACGAATCATTTCCAATCGTCCTAAAGTACGAGATTTAGCAGTTTGGTTGTTCGGTAGCGATCACTTGCAATCCTGTAAGTTAGGTGAGTTGGATCAAGACATTTCGCTTAGCGATAGCGCAGAATGATCGACGGGGTTTGTAGAGAGGAGGATTGATGTGGAAAAGGTGAAAAATCCGTTTATACCAAGGTAAGGTGAAGTGCCATCGATATTTACAGGAAGGACACGGGAACTGGGTGAATTTCAAAAATACATTACAAAACTGGGAGCTTCATCACCAGACATAGATTTCTTCTTCTCCTTTAAGTAGCGGGTCCATCTCTGTTAAATCTAATGAGCCTTGTGGAAAAACTACTGTTACGGTCTGCGTGGTTGGGAACATAGTGATATTGGTCACCCCACATTCAATGCATAAACGTCTGAATTCCTCAAAATATCCATTATCAAGTTTGTCTCGTATACCTGACCCTGGTTTTCCAAGAAGATCGATATCTGTACTTTTGCGATGATTCCACCTTGCGGCTAATATCGTTCCTCCTCCAAACATGAAACAATCCTCGAAAGTCGTATCGCAAATATCAGCAATCCAATGCAATAGTGGGCCTATCGTAGGCCACAGAGAATCGGCAGGTTTTGGGAGCCTAATTTCCTCCAAAATATTCGCTTCGGTAATGATTGACATATTCGTTGAGATCGCCCCGCCTATGACATTCGTTCCTGTGCAACGCAGCCACGAGTTCTCGCCAACTGTAGGCCCACTGTAACCAACCTAAAAACATGTCTTGTGGTGCTGACTCATGTGCCCACATAGAAACAATCGACCTCTGCCTATGGGTTGGTTTAAGCGCTCTTAACGCATCGTAAAACTCACTCGTAGTGGGTGGTATGGGCCATCCACACGCTCGAGAATGGATGCATGCCTGTACTATCTGACACCGTCTACCGGCTTCCTCAATATCTGTCACTTCTTCCAACGGTTGTAATCCGTCAGGTTCTACCGATATTGTGTATCCCATTGCGTGTTTACGGAAGAGGTCGATATGTGCCATTTCGTCTGAAAAAGACTCTGGTGGTAAAAGTTGGGGTGCCCACGGCAACATGCGTCGTACCAGCAGTCCGTCACCATCGGAAACAATTTCGTATTCCTCGTCTTTATGGGTTTCGTACCAGGACTTTGCTGTTTCTTGTGCTTTGCTCGGTTGAGTCATCGTAGCTGTTCGCTTTCTTGTATATCGGCGGCCATTCAATGTCCCTTGTGTCTTGCCGGATACCGGATTCGTGACTACTCCCTCCTAAAAGATGGGCTCAGGCAACAGCGGGCTATATGCATGACTTACGCAAGACTCCACAACCAGAGACGGGTAGCCCATCCGCCGTTACTTTAGTGTCTCAAAGTTCACGTTTTGGTTTTCGTCAATGACACGTCACAACATTCTCACCTGCAATGGAATCTTAGTCGTTAAATACAACTCTTTTGTAGCAGTGGCTCTTATATCCACGCCCCAAATGGCGGGGTTTTGGCACGTTGGATAAATCGCTTACCAGAGAGCACTCTGCGGTTTTAGGGGATGGTCTATCAATGGTGTAGCGAATCAAACCAAAATTCCGATGATCAAGACTTTTAGCGGTGCAATGCGATCCCTAAGTAGATAATTGATTCGCTGAATTCAAAAGGATTGGACAAGGGTAGTCATATGAATGTACTGGTGATCGGCGCTAATGGCAAAACTGGAACTCGGATCGTTCGATATCTCATTGACGGAGGGCATAAGTCGATTGCCATGGTTCGGTCGGAGGATCAATTTGCCAAATTCCAAGAAATGGGTAGCGAAGTTCTTCTAGGTGATCTGGAATATCCGATCGACGACGCGTTTGAAGGGGTCGATGCCGTGATTTTCGCTGCTGGATCTGGCGGAAGTACGGGTAAGGACAAGACCGTTCTCGTGGATCAACTAGGCGCGATCCGCTCAATCGTCACCGCGCAGGTGCATGGCGTAAAACGTTATGTGATGTTAAGTTCAATCAATAACGACTTGTATAGCACCTCGCCGATTGCCCATTACCATATAGCGAAAGCACATGCAGACGACCACCTTAAAAGTACGGACCTAGACTACACTATCGTGTGTCCAGGTGGTTTGACTGACGAAGATTCTATAGGGACTTGCGAGATCGACCTGGAACTCCATGGTAGTGGTACTACATCCCGAGATCTACTGGCAGATGTGATTGTAAGATCACTCACTTTATCCAACACCATTAAGATGTCGTTCAGCCTGCTCGACGGTTCGACACCAATCGGAGAAGCGTTGCAATCCGTCCGCAAGCCACGATTGTTCTAGATCCAGAAGCGAACTACATTAGTGTGCTTGGTGCAGGTCCGAGAGTGAATGAAAAGTCAACACTGACTGTTCTAGATAGAGTTCAAGAAGTTAAACGCCAAGTAGAAGTAGCATGTCTAAAGGCAAATCGCGCTGTTGATGAAGTAACCATCTTGGCTGCTAGTAAAACTCGCTCAGTCGAGCATATCCAAGCTGTAAAAGATTGTGGAATAACAGATTTTGGCGAAAATTACCTACAGGATGCCACACCAAAAATCCAAGAATTGTCCGATTGCAACTTCCGCTGGCATTTCATTGGACGCATTCAGTCAAATAAAACAAAACTGATTGCAGAACACTTTGATTGGGTGCAAACCGTAGATCGAATATCAATAGCCGAGAGATTGTCTAGGGCACGTATGCAATCCAGCAGGTCTGACAAACCTCTTAATGTGTGTATTCAGGTCAATATAGACAGAGAACATCAAAAAGGAGGAGTCATGCCTGATGCGCTGATGGATCTTGTCTCAGGGATAAGGGATGTACCAGGACTTGACTTGCGAGGCTTGATGGCGATTCCTAGAGCTCCTGCACAAGGCGAAGGTACCGGCACAAGACCGGCGTTTCGTTCGTTGAGTGATCTGTTCAAACTGGTGGCCGACGAGCAGTTAACAAACTGGGATACCCTTTCGATGGGTATGTCAATGGATTTCAAAGAAGCGATTGAGGAAGGTTCGACGATGATTCGATTAGGCACCTCCCTGTTTGGACCGCGATGAGTAATAAGAAGATCGCCATTATCGGCGGTGGCAATATGGGGTTTGCATTGGCCAGTAGTTATCTAGCTAGTCAACCGAATGCTTCGATCTCAGTCTCTGACCCAATTCAAGCCCAGCGGGACCGGTTCAAGGCATTACCGATCAACACCACGACAGACAATCGGGAAGCGGTTGAAAATTCAGACCTGGTCATTCTCGCAGTGAAACCACAAGATATGCAGTCTGTCGTATCCGAGCTCAAGACTAATCTGCAACGACAGTTGGTAATTTCAATCGCTGCAGGGATTTCGTTGAGGAATTTAAATACTTGGTTAGGAAATCAACCGATCATTCGCTGTATGCCAAATACACCTGCTCTCGTAGGCGACGGAATGTTTGGACTGCTAGCTAATGAGCATGTGACTAAGGACCATAAAGAGTTTGTGGAGTCTGTCTTCGGTAGTGCCGGTAAGACCGTTTGGTTTAACTCCGATCGTGAAATCGATGCGGTTACCGCGGTTTCTGGTAGTGGACCCGCATATTTCTTCTATCTAACTGAAGCGATAGTGGAGGCAGGTTTGGAACTGGGATTAAGTGCAACACAAGCGCACGAATTGGCTGTACAAACCAGTATCGGTGCAGGTCGCATGCTGAGAGAAGGACACGATGATCCAGCACAATTGCGAAAGAACGTAACCTCCCCAGGAGGTACTACAGAAGCTGCATTGCAAGTGATGAACCAACACGAAGTTGCAGATTCGATTAAGAAAGCAATCCGTGCGGCGTTCAACCGCGCGCAGGAATTGGATTCCTGAACACACGAATTCAGTGCTGTAACAAGATGTACTTCCTAAAATCGGTTCAACATATTGGTTCGTATCAATTCCCTAGGAATCTGAGCCTCATAGACTAGCTTCGTGGCAACCCCAAAAACCCCTGATGAACACTCTGTCGGTTATGTAGAACCGAAATCGGTTCGATTTGACCACAAGCTGGAGCTGGCTCGGGCTGAAACCTCGCTTCCGCATTATGAGTTGGTTTACGAGACCTACGGGACTCTAAACGAACAGCGCAACAACGCCATCCTGATCTGTCATGCATTGTCTGGGGATCACCACGCGGCTGGAATTCATAGAGACACGGGTACTGTCGGGTGGTGGGATAACTGCATTGGACCAGGCAAACCAATCGATACTGATCGTTTTTATGTATTAAGCCTCAATAATCTAGGTGGCTGTAGTGGTAGTACAGGACCAACATCCATTAATCCCGATACCAACCAGCCATATGGTGGGGACTTTCCAACGGTTACCGTACCTGACTGGGTCAACACACAAAAGGAACTTGCCGATCATCTAGGAATTGAACGATTTGCCGCGGTTGTTGGCGGTAGTCTTGGGGGAATGCAAGCCATGCAATGGGCCATTGATTATCCAGAACGAGTGGCCAATGCACTACTAATAGCGTCAGCGCCAAAACTGTCAGCGCAAAATATCGGCTTTAATGAAATCGCTCGTTCAGCCATTGAACGCGATCCCGATTTCATAGCAGGAGAGACTCCAAAGACAGGGTTGGCACTAGCCCGGATGATCGGTCATGTCACCTATCTGTCTGAAGTGGGCATGGCAGGTAAATTTGGTCGTAAATTCCAGGAAAACCAAGCTCAGTCAACTAAAGAACCAATGTTTGCGGTGCAGAGCTACCTGCGCTACCAGGGTAATAAATTCGTCGATCGATTTGATCCGCACACGTATATCTTGATGACAAAATCGTTGGATTACTTCGATCCAGCCGAAGCATACGGCGGCGATCTGGTAGAGACATTCCGACGCGCGACAGCAAGATTCCTTGTCGTCTCGTTCACTTCAGATTGGCGATTTTCTCCGCAGCGTTCAGCTGAGATTGTGGATGCCTTAATCTCTGCTGGTTGTAGCGTATCGAGCGCGGTAGTAGAGTCCGCAGATGGACACGACTCTTTCTTGTTGGATAGCCCGAGGTATTTTGAAATTCTGCGGAACTATCTCACCAATGTGGCTGATAACCTCTAGGGAACTGGTCAAGGTAGATGCGATCAGATCTTGAATTTATTGCCTCGCTCGTTCACGCGAAGTCAAGGGTACTTGACCTAGGATGTGGAGATGGCGCATTACTTAGCTATTTAGCAAGGGAGAAATCGGTCACCGGCTACGGTGTCGATGATGATTCGTCTGCAATTGCCACTTGCCTGGCGAAAGGGGTTAATGTGATTGAACATGACCTGAACGAAGGTCTGTCTCGTTTTCCCGATGATAGTTTTGACATGGTGCTCATGACCGAGACCTTACAGGCCACCCTCGAGCCTCACAAGCTTGTCCGTGAACTGCTGAGAATTGGTCAGGAGTGCATTGTTACATTCCCTAACTTCGCGCATTGGAGTTGTCGAATTCACATGTTGTCCCGTGGAACCATGCCGGTGTCAACGCACTTACCTCACCAGTGGTACAACACTCCGAATATCCATCTCTGCACCGTCAAGGACTTCGATGAGTTGTGCGCTTCGCTAGACTTGAGAGTGATCGATCGGTTTGTGGTAGACAACGATTATCAATCCGGCAGGATTTGTACTTGGTGGCCCAATCTGTTCGGTGCAACTGCGTTTTACAGGCTAGGTAGACAATGAGAATCCATCGATCAAACGCTCTTGTGATAGCCGGTGTTCTGTTCCTGTGCTCTCTCTGCATTTCAGTTCATGCTGAGCAGAAGGAAGTTTTCGAAGACTGGGAAATCCACTACAGTGTTTTCAACTCAACGTTCTTGGATCCCGAAGTAGCAAAAAACTACGACATAACACGCGCAGTGGATCGTGCGGTGGTGACTATATCGGTTCTAAACCCAGAATTGAAATCCGTTAAAACCAATCTGAAAGGAACTCTTACAAACCAACTGTCTCAGGAAATTCGCCTAAATTTCAATGAGATAGACGATGCTGCGGTTTACTACGTGGCGTCGGTGAGATTTTCCGATCAAGAGATACTGAAGTTCAAGATCACGGCTGAGTTACCACAAGGTCAGAGGACGCTGAGCTTCAGTCAGAAGCTTTACTGGAACCGTTAGAACGGCTCGGCGCGAGAGTTGCGTTGAA
>MPMU01000086.1 GCA_002238665.1 Gammaproteobacteria bacterium bin55 | reverse complement strand
GGAACCAAGTGCCGAGCCAATGTGGAACGAGTATACGAACAATCCTCTAGGCTTTAATGAATTGTTAGGTTTTTTTGATAACGAAGATTTTTACCGCGCCTACCGCAATATTATTTCTCCTTGCGATCAGAATGCATGCACCGGTGGTTCAAGAAGGTTATCAAGTGGAAAAAAATCGGGTTGTACGCTGGATGTGTGAGATGAACATGCGAGGTAGGCCAAAATGCTTGAGGGTGCGTACCATGATCTCGGATGCAAAGGCATGGCGTAGCGAAGACCTAATACGTCGTCAATTTGTTGATCTATTCATTAGCGTTTAGATATCAGGGATCCTTCGTTCTCAACCAAGCAAAGGGCTCATGGTTCACTCGGACCATGGTTCGCAATATACGTCTCAAATTTTTCGAGTTACCTTGGCCACGTACGTATTTGAGTAATCAATGGGTCGCGTGGGTAGTTATGATGACAGACACCGTTGCGGAATCATGGTTTGTGCGCTTCAAACGAGAAACGATAGTTGATCAAAAACTGGCGAATCTGAAAGAGCTTGAAGCACGCCTAGAGGCGTGCCACGACTGAAGGTGTACACAGATGGGTTTAATACAACGGAACGGCCGCACTCGGTGCTGGGTTATTTGAGTCCCATCAAATTTGAACAACAATTTGAGCAAACCAGAGAAACTCTGGAATGCCCAATCAAACACATCGCTAGGGATTAATCCCGCCCAGGGATGTGCTAACCAATTAACTTACCTTTTGTCGCACAATCGGAGCAACTCAATTTGGTGATTGGAACAAAGAATCTTCTGAAAGGATATTTGTGCCATTGCGTACGACCTAAATCATTTTTATCCAAGCAAAATCCTTAAGATCTCTGAATATATCTATTTTTCAACCACTACGAGTGAAGTAGATTGTAAACTTCTATGAGTAGAGTAAACACCCTTTTTGACCGCCAATATTTCGGTTTTGGTTTGTTCCTTTGTTCCAGAATTTCATGCCTTGATATTGAAACCACTCAGTCCAAGACGCTTTCCAACCGGGTTTTGTGGAGCACTTCTAGGTAGTGAAAGAGATTCTATTTCATTAAATTTCAATGGGTTAATCTCCTTATAGCAAACTAGGACATCGTCATCTTCACACTATGAGATAGGAAGAGCAGTCTTAAGTTGCACAGTTTTTCAGTGCCTCGTTGAAATTAGGATTTAGAGTCACTCTCGATCGTGAAAATTGGTTCTCAGGGGTATTCCATACCTCTAAGAATTGACCATGCCAACTAATTTACATTTTCTTATGTATAATTACATATATTAGAACGCGTATTATGAGGGTTCCACAATGTCCGATTTCCTTTCAAAAATCTCACCGAACGCGCCACTCACCTCAGAACAACAAAAGGTCTTAGAACGTGCTCTTCACAAAACCATGACCCGTTACAAAGCTCTAGAAGAGAACCGGGACGGTCGAGGTCTGAATTCGATTGTCCAAGGGAACATCGATAGAACATACAAACACTTTCTGGAAGCCATAAACCTCGGACTGAATCATCAAGATCCCCTCATCAGAAAGGAAGCAAGAAAACTGATGAGAGATCCTAGTAACATCGAACCCCGTAAACTAATCGAACGAGCTTCTAGATTTTCGAGTCTACTTAAAAAACGCTCACGGTTCCTTGATGACCTCGCCAAAAGTACAAACGCTCGATCTATTCAACTCCCGGGAGCAATTGAACTTCACGAAATCAAAGATGCTACTACGCTACAGTATATAGGGAAAATGCTCGCACTCCATGTCAAGTCAACAGATTCTGCACGTCACTTAGTTGAAGATAGGTCCATGGAAGTATGGGAAATTCGCTCACTAGAAAACTCCATTGGGCTTATTCAGGTTAATATTTCAAAACCGAATGTCCGCAAAATCTCGTCATTCAACGGTGCAGAAGAGGAACCCCTGTTCCTAAATCCTCCAGACCTTTTCCAGATCATTCTCAATCTGAATGTAAACAACACCGATCATCCGGTGTTCTTAAAATCTGGGTGTCTACCAATATTTAAGGATCTAGAGATTCGCAACTTGGTGCCTAAACCCGTCATCATTGGTCGCGAATGTTTCTATGTTTGGCGGACAGAAGGTGCGCTCGCTGTTGCCAGAAAACCGGACGGAGTTGATGATCTAAACCTAGATACACGTACTAAGTTCGCATGGTCGTATTTCACTCAAGGCGTTCCTCAACCAAGAACTGGCAGACCACTTGGTCGAGATCCACGCAGAATCCAACTCGATCAGACACATTCTGACCCAAGTGTCAAGCCACTGTGGATCGAATACAGGTATAACTCTATAGGCTTTCCCGACCTGTTTTGTTATTTGGAAAACGAAGATTTTTACCGAGCCTGCCGCAACATTATTTCTTCTAGTGATCAGAATCAAGACTGAATCTGAGTAATAGCTTCAGAAAGTGCCTAATTCAAACTGATATCTGTGCATTCACTTGGTATTAAACTTTGGGATGCCCAAGATACTCGGTTGATCATGCGGAGTTGCATACGGTCTAGGAACATCGGATGGAAATTTCGTTGGGACTGCTGTCGTACTTTCGCGGCAGTTTTTTAACAGTCCCTTAGCACAAATCTCCGATTACTCTGGTCCTTGACGGTCGCAATCGCTTGGACCAAAATTCAAGTAATATCATTCTAAAACGACAGAATTCAGTCCATCAGTAATCAGTTTTGTAGGGAGGCGTTTTATGACAACTCGTACCTTGCTCGTCATCGGTTGGTTGACGATGTTTGCATTGACTTCCTCAGCCCAAGAGTCTGAGGAAGCTATTGAGGAAATCGTAGTCACTGCGACAAAGAGAGAAGCAACACTCCAAGAAATACCTTTCTCAGTGAACGTCCAATCTGAGGAGACGCTACGTCGTATTGGAGCGGCGAATATTGAAGATATTTCAAGAAATATCGCAGCGCTGTCGATCCAGAATTTGGGCCCAGGTCAGAGTCAAGTTGCCATCCGCGGAGTATCAGCAGGACAGATTGTTCGGGATCAACCAGGAGTTAAGGAGCAAGTAGGAATCTACTTGGATGAGTCAATCGTTTCTCTGTCTCTTTTCACTCCGGACCTAGACCTATATGACTTGAATCGTGTGGAGACACTCAGAGGACCTCAAGGGACACTCTATGGATCTGGGTCGCTCGGTGGGACAATTCGATATATCACTAACCAACCGGTGTTGCATACTACCGAAAATTCGATTGAGGTCGACGTTAATTCTGTTGCGAACGGTGGAACTGGTCGTTACTTAAAAGGCATGACCAACGTACCGCTCTCTGAGACAATCGCCTTGCGTGCCGTTGGCTATGTTACCCAACACGGTGGGTTCATCGACGCATATCGAGAAGATGGAGGCATGGATGAGGATGTTAACTCGGGGACGACGAGAGGTTTTCGAGTCTCTGCCTTAGTCGAGATGTCCCCTAACTTCCATATTACACCGAGGCTAGTGATGCAAGACGCCTCAGCAGACGGTTTTAACCGAATGGAAGTGTTCAATCTATACGGTAATCCATATACCACGACACGACCGAGAATTACTTTCAAGGATCGCGAACAATTTCTTCTTCTAGACGAGGAATTCAGAGATGAAATGCTGCTGTTCGACGTTAGTGTCAATTACGAACTCGAAAATTTCACGCTAACTTCAATAACCAGTGTGCTTAGTCGCGACATCCTAGTCAGTAGAGATTCCAGCGCATTGACTGGGAGTGTTACCGTAGATCTTGATTATCCAATCGAGGCGGTAAGTATTCCTGCTAATCTTCGAGATACAACCGAGTTGAGCCAATTCACTCAGGAGATACGATTAGCATCGAATAACGACGGCAAACTCAATTGGCTCGTAGGGTTCTTCCGTACCCAAATGGATCGGGACTACAGTCAACGATTACCTGCGCCAGGATATGACAGTTACACGGATATGGTATTTGGTGCAGGTACCTCCGATGCCGTTCGGAATGGTTTTAACGTTGTAGATTCACCATTCAACTCCGATTTACCCTACGACATTAAACAAGTCGCAGTATTTGGCGAACTTACTTACGGGATGACTGATCGATTAGCAGTCACGATTGGTGGGCGTTGGTACGACTTTGAAGAGGAAAGGATTATCACCACAGGTGGACTTTTTGCGAATGGCGATTTCCGGGTGCGTGATACAACCTCTTCTGATGGAATTAATCCGCGAGTGATGGCCGCTTTCGAGGTCAATGACAATGTCACAATCAATGCTCAGGCTTCACGAGGATTCCGGCTAGGCGGAGTCAATGACCCTCTCAACACACCAGCTTGTACACCAGGAGACCTCCAGACTTTCGGTGGTTTTCAATCTTATGACGACGAGTTTGCTTGGAACTATGAATTTGGTTTTAAGGGCGCATGGGAAAATGGTGTTGAAGTCAAGACTGCTGTGTTCCAGTCAAATATCAAAGACTTGCAGGTCACACTGGATGCCGGGTCCTGTTCATCACGCATTTCATTTAACGTAGCTGAAGCACATGCAAGTGGCTTTGAACTGGAGTTACTGACACGGCCTACTCCGAATTTAGCCCTCAGTTTTGCTACCAGCTCGATCAAAAGTGAATTCGACACGACAGTGATTGCAGAGGCTGGAGGCGTTCTAGGTGGTGTAGAAGAAGGTAACAGACTAGCTTCCGTTCCAAATTCTCAGATGGCATTCGTGGTTGATTACACTCGTCCTATTGAGCTGTTCGGAGGGAGTGATCTGATTATTGACGGATCGATGCAATGGGTTGGTGAACGAATAACTCAACCCAGTGACCAAATAGAAGGTGCTGGTGTATTTACCTCTGGACTTCCATATGGCGGAGCCAGTGGTACAGATGAGACGGTGCTCGATTTGGAACTGAAAGGCTATGCTATCTGGGATTTACGCTTTGGAATCGCTAAAGATAGTTGGCTGGCAACTCTGTACATTAAAAACGTGACTGACAAGGTAGCACTTTTGTCCTTTGATCGTGAACGCGGAGGACGAGCCAGACTGGGTTTTAGAACTAATCAGCCTCGCACTATTGGCATGAAATTCAACTACAGTATGTAAACACAGACCTCTCGCCCAGTCTACCTGGGCGAGTTATTCTTAGAGTTGCACTTCAGCAACCCTCGCGAAATTTACAACTCATCGCCATAAATGTCGTACTGCTCGTAACGCAACCAGGTTTTATCAAAACTAGGATCTCTATCGAAAGATTGAGGTGTACGCCATCGTTCCTCGATTCCGTCATCGAAATCCGAAGGCAACTCGCTTGAAGTTCGTTTGGACAACTCGTCATGAAGTGGCACGAATATCTTACCTAGTTCTGGACTCATCGGACTGCCTCCAGACGGAGATGATTGATTGACTGGAAGTACACCATCGGCACGTGCCGCAAAAGCTGCGCGACTATAGTCTCTTTGTGCACTCTTGTCCTGATCTGTCAACGCAACATTGACTGTCCGACCAACGGGTACGACTGGGATGTAATTCCCTTTGGTCAGCATATCAGCAGGACCTAATTCTTCGGGTAATGGACCTGCACCAACAGTTACTGCACCATTTACGACATTAACCCAAAACCCACCATGACTGCCGTCGGGGAAAGCGTATCTAGGTGTGTTGGTGAACTCTTCTGAGAAAGTGAAACTTACTGACGTTAACAGGTCTCGGTACTTTTCTGAATTTGCCCTGGATGTAAGTACGTGTCTGGCTGAGCTGACCCATTCGGGCGTCATGAAAGTGAATCGAGGCATGACCCGACTTGCTAATTGATCGTGGAACTCGTGCAACAACGAAATCAAGATCGAACTATCGGGTAGCTTCCCTCCGATTTCCCATCGACCGATTCTCTCTAACCTGTTGGTTGCGTGTTGTCGGATTGCCGGATTGACGCCTTGGTGTAAGACGCGAGCATAGTTGCTCATCAGTGAATGGTCACCCTCTATCCTGTAATCACACTCGCTTTCAGGCAATTCACCAGCCGCAACTCGACCTTCCGCACCATTGATAGTGAAATTCCACGCGATCGACCCACCCAAATGAAGATATGCGGGCGGATTGTGTCCAACGAAACACATTGTGAATGCTGGGAGCTCCGGCAGCTGACTACCTCGTCTTGAGACAGTGTTCGATAACACCGATTGCGCTACTTCTAAGAAAGAGTCTGTACCAAACGTAAGATCTCCGATGCCTTCTGGCATACACGCAAGTAAAGAGGTTAAATGACCCTTCGGCAATGTCATGGCTTGTTACATCCTTCTGAGTATCTAAAAAATTTCAGGTAGATATTACCTGAGCTCACAATCAAGCTCAAGAATCAATGAAGGTGTACCTGTCCCGGTAACAGCGTGGAGAACGCACTATTGGACTACTCAAAACTTCAGCACCACGGGGTGAACACCCCAGCGAATGGCTTACATAAACTGAGGATGCGACGAGACAGCGATGGACACTTCAATGTCCCAGATAGCTTTAGCTACAGCTTGACCAATCAAATCCAGTCGTCGAACTTGCTCAATCCGATCAAGCGCTCGGTCCAGTTCTCTCCGTGGTAAAATCGCCTTCAGTACACCACAAGCATGAGCAAGACAGAGAAGCACGACATCTCTTGGGGAAGGAAGTGCATCTGAAAACAACACTTCAAATAGTCGGAGTTTAACTTCCTTCTCAGCACGTCCATCAACAATTGGGTATTTCCTACTGCGAAAAACCCATAGAAACTTCTGTTCCTTCTGTTCGAGAATACCCTTATCAACCAATGTACTCAGCGCATGCTCTTTGATCAAATCCGAATGGACAGCGGTTCGCTCTACCCAAAATCGGATGTTCTGATCTCCTCCCTCCTTGACGATCTCCTGTAGGAGCGAGTTGAGTAAATCATTATCAATAGCATCTTCTTTGATCACAAACAAGCGTTCGAGATCAGTATCTATACGGCCCATCTCTGCCAATTCCATTAACAAAGCACCACTCAGTGCATAACGAATTGACCAGTCCGGGAGTCGGTGGAAGGCACCGTTCTCATCATCTAGGATGAGCAACACTATCTCTTCTGCAATGGTCAGGTTGAATTCACTCATGCGAAGATTCTCACTCAATTGGATGCAGGATTTGATTCATAATTATGCAATTAGCAGGGTGCGATTTCAATCGTGGTGCTAACATTCCTTTCACTCTAAATCGTTCCCACACGTTGAAGGTAAATCTATGGGCATTGTTGATGTCGTTTCGACTCTCACCGAAGTTCCAACTCTTCTGAAGCTGAAAAAAGGACTAACACCTCAACCCAGCGACACGAAAGATAGTTTGGTCTTGAAACTTCAACAGAACGTAGGAGCATACGGTACACGAGACGCAGTTATTTACGAAAACAATAAAACCTCGTGGAACGAGCTGAACCAGAAGGCGAATCAATACGCTCGGGTCCTAGAAAATGCCGGTATCGGCAAAGGTGACGTGGTCTCGATGATGGTGGAAAACCGCCCAGAGTTTCTCGTTGCTGTGATAGCGATCATGAAACTTGGCGCAATCGCCGCATTGATTAACACGAACCTACGGGAAAATCCATTACGCCACTGTGTGACAGTGACCGAATCCAAGGCGTGCCTGTTTGGTATGGAGGTGGTCGACGCCATCAATGAAGTCAGGGACAACCTCGACATTGCAGCTCAAAATGCCCTCTACGTTATTCCAGAGTCCAAAGAAGATTCACTCCCAGACTGGGCCAACAACATCGACCTAGCAGCAAGCAACCAGGATGTGACAGATCTACCTCAGACTGCCGAAATCACAATTGGGTCTACTGCACTCTACATATTTACTTCAGGGACCACCGGATTGCCGAAAGCGGCAGTTATGTCTCACAACCGACTGCTTGCTTCCGCAAGCCTTTCGCACATCGCTGGTTTAAAGTGTTCTGAACAAGATCGAGTTTACCTAGCACTGCCTCTCTACCACGGTACTGGTCTCTGTGTAGGCGCTGGAAGCGCGATCTCCTCAGGTGCAGCCATGTACCTGCGACGAAAGTTTTCAGCTTCGCAGTTTCTACAGGAGGTCCGCGACAACAACATTACATGTATGGCCTATGTGGGAGAATTATGCCGCTATCTATACAACACGCCTGAGCAACCCGACGATGCGAATACTCCGCTAAGAAGCCTGATGGGTAACGGAATGAGACCCGATATATGGAGCGGATTCAAGAAGCGCTTCGGCATCAAGCGAATCGCCGAGTTTTACAGTGCATCTGAAGGCAATGCTGCATTCGCCAACGTTCTGGACAAAGAAGGAACCATCGGCCTGACCTCCAATGAAGTTGCCTTAGTTCAATACGACGTTCTGGAAGATGAAATCGTTCGTGCTGAAGATGGTCGGTGTACGAGAGTGAGTGATGGCGACGCCGGACTTTGCATTGCCAAAATAAGCGAGAAAGCAAGATTTGAAGGCTATACCGATGCCGAAGCTACGGAGAAGAAAATCTTGCGTAATGTCTTTGAAGACGGGGATGCTTGGTTTAACACCGGAGACCTGCTTAGAGTCGTAGAAGTTGGATTTAACCTCGGCTATCCACACTATCAATTCGTAGACCGAGTTGGTGATACCTTCCGTTGGCGCTCGGAAAACGTTTCCACGAACGAAGTGGGTGAAATCATCAATTCCTATTCACAAATTGAGTTCTGTAACGTCTACGGAGTGCAAATTCCCGGTACTGATGGTCGAGCTGGTATGGTTTCCATAAATCTCAAGGAGAATGAAACCTCGCTGGATTTAAATGCCTTTGCAGACTACGTAAATCGTGAGCTACCACCTTTCTCAAGGCCTGTATTTGTCAGAGTACAGTCTCAGATCGAGGTCACGGGAACTTTCAAGATGGTCAAAAAAGACTTGGTTCAAGAAAACTATGACTTGTCGTTATTCGATGATCCGGTTTTTGTCATGAAGCCCAGAACATCCGAATACGTCCCGCTTGATCAGTCTTATTTAGACGAAATCAAAGCTGGTCAGTCAGGATTCTAGTATTGCACCGGATTTGTGAAGCGCGGTCTGTAAACGGAGTATTTAGCGATTTGGAATAATTCCTCCAGATTCGCCCATACCGGATTTCAGGCATAGATGTCCTGACCTGGAATCCTTCTAAATCTCTTGTATTCCCATTGATACTGTTCTGGCGACCTACGAACAAGCTGTTCCACGGCATCATTCATAGCTTGAACGGAAGTTTCACGATCAGGTGCATAAATGTCCGAGGAAACTGCATCTATGTGAACTTCAAACCCTTTAGGTACGCGTTTCACGACGAGGGAACAGACTTTACAGGTCTTGCGTTGGAGAAGCGAATAAATCAGCGTCGTGGTCAGTGCTGGATTACCGAAAAACGGTGCGATCATGCAACGTCCTTCTATCGGAACTTGATCCGGCAGAATCAATGCAAGCCTTCCGACTTCCACCTCTGACAATAATCGACGTAACCCACTTATCGAACTGTTTACAAGAGTTAGCCCAAAACGCTCTCGAGTCTCCTTAACTTTGGACTCCAAAGGCCCCAGTCGTCTAGCACTATAGAGAACAGTGGTGGGAATCGTAGGACCAAGAATAAATGAATTTAATTCCCATAAACCTAAATGTGGTACCAGCAAAATCACCGGAAATTTTTCAAGATGCTCCTCTAGTTGAGTCATACCTCGCACTTCGACGATCGCTTGTTGGATCGCGTTATCTCGCCAATACCAACATATGCCGAGTTCCGTGAACCGACAACAGAAGTGATACACACTCTCCTCAATCAGTGATCTCTGTTCCACCTCATTCATATTAGGAAAACAATGCCTGATATTGCTACGAGTGGTTCTATAGGTGCGTGAATTCACCTTGATGAGACATTTGCTAAGCAATCTTGCCAGTATTCGCATGTGAGACACACTCAACCAAGAAAAGACTCTCACAATGCCTTTGACAAGCAAGAATAAAAGTTGACTTTTCACGTTGGTGCAACCAAAAATCTGAACGAATCACACAGGATTAGAGAGAAGTAACGAAGGTTACAAATCTGGATTCACTTCCCATAACCATTGGACGATGTGCATAGACGCATGCACGCTCAAGTTCGATATTTTTCTGTAGGCTGATCTTGAAACTTGCTCGTAGACTGTTACTTCAGTTTTGGCTTACTTCCTACTCATGAGGCCGATCATATTTCCACTAGGATCCTGGATGAACGTGAGAACTTCAGACTGCCCCGCTGGTCCGAATAAGCCCTCTTGATCCTGAAAAATGGTCATGGGGTCCTGTTCGAGGTTTACACCCTTTGTCTTCAGTTGTTGAACTGATTCATCCAGATTCTCTACAAAGAGATAGAACAATCCAGGGTTTGAGTTTGCGGACTCTTCAATCATTAAGCGAGGCCCGCCCAAGTCGAAGAACGCCAGATGTGCTCCTACACTAAACTCTTTGATAAGACGTAATCCAAGCGTGTCTCTATAGAAATCAACCGCCTTCGCTAGATTATTCACCGACAAGGCGATTTGGTAAAGTGTGCGATCCTCTGCCATTAGTGGATGCCGTCCAGCTGAGCCTTAACTTCGGTTTACTGTCTCTAGGATCTCTATGACTGTAGGGTCTCTATGATCGTCATCTGATCTTCTTTAGGAAGATTTGCATATGCAGCTGAAGTACGATCAACAATATCGCCATATCGATTCTTGATTGCGTGTGCAATTTTCGCGGGTTCATCAACGACCGCGAATTTATTCATGATGTCTTCAGTGATTAACGTGCCCATCTCTGCCCATCTGCCTTGCTTCGACATGGCATTCAGTTCAGGCTGCAATTCACCAACACCAATTGCGTCTAACACTCCTTTATAAGCTGGTGTAGAGCCGTAAAACGCTATTTGTCGCTTTGTCGCCACCTTCGTCGCTTCCAGTTCCTTCTCATCTCGACCTGTGACCACGAAACATGGATAGCTGATCTCGAAATCTTCTCGTTTTTTACCCGCTTTCTTCCAGCCTCTTTCTAGTGCTGGCATCGTGACCTCACGTAAGTACTTTTCATTGGTGAAGGCGTGTATGATAATGCCATCAGCAACCTCACCCGCTACTTCGGTCATCAATGGACCTACAGCTGCAAGGAAAACACGAGGTCTACCAAATTCTGTATTCGTAGGTGTGAAAAATGGAGTTGTCAATGTGTGGGTATAGAACTTACCCATAAACTGCAGAGGCTCTCGTTCATACCAATTCGCCCAAATTGCTCTCAATGCCAGAATGAACTCCCTCATTCTTGCGGCTGGACTTGACCAGGGCATGCTAAAGCGCTTCGTGATATGTGCTCGGATTTGAGAACCTAGACCAAGTACGAACCGACCTTTGGATGCGACATTGAGATCATGTGCCGTGGGTGCGAGGACCATGGGCGTCCTTGCGAAGGCAACAGTGATTCCCGTAATCAAATCTACTGTCTCGGTGTGAAGTGCCGCCTGAGCGAGAGGTAGAAACGGATCATGAGCCGTCTCTGCGGACTGAAGTCCACTGAAGCCCATTTCTTCGAGCTCCCTTGCCTGAGGTCCTGCCCGTCTCAGGTCAAATCCAATACCGCCATCTACTTTCATGTCTTTTTCACTCTTTTTGTGTGTCGAAACTTAGATCAAAACTTAGAGAACATGGCTAACTGCGCTTTGAACTAGAGGCTTTGAGTCTGTGGATTGTACGAATTCAGCAACTTCAACCTATGCAAATTAAACAGATTCCAACCGAAAAGGAATCGTCAATTCAAAGCGCACCGGCCAAATTTGAGTTAGCCAGCGCCTTTCTTAGGAATCGCTACGAATACCGAAGGGAAAATTGTATCTGAACTATACGCCTAAATGTCTCAACGAATCTCAGTGCACACGCCCTCAATTGGACCTTCTCCTGCCACATAGTGAGACACATAGAACTCCCGATCATCGAACATGAGCCGGTAGACCACATCGTTGTGGAAGCGAATATTCTGAAATTCAAGTTGTTCCATAACACCGAACCATCCAAAAATCGATCTTGTAGTACCGCCGTGACTTACCAACGCTATGTTGCCTTCGTTTTCTGAAGTATTGGCCGATAGCTCATTTAGTAGGCTTGATAAACGATTTTCTACATCTTGCAGACTCTCTCCGTGAGGTGGTCGCTCAGTTCTGGGATTGTTACGGCATCGTTTGTAGTCGATCGCCCAATTTCGTTTTACTGTATCCCACTCCATCTGTTCCCACATACCCATGTCTCTTTCAAGCAATCGTTTATCGAATGAGATTGGTACATCAAGTACGCAACGCATTTGATTGAGGGTTTCACGGACTCGATCGGCAGGTGACGCGATTATCCTTGTGACATTTTCCTTTTTTAGGACGCTTGCACTAACCCTAGCCTGTTCGCGGCCTAAATCAGTGAGCGGCGAGTTTAATCGACCTTGAATTCTCTTTTCGAGATTCCAAACCGTCTGGCCATGGCGAACTAGAAAAACTGTGTGAATCATTCGTTTACTTCAATTTAGGTATTTCAAATTTGTTTGATTATGAGCGGGTAATGGTACAAATGGCAACAAATGTGCCCATACAAAGGGTGCTTCTATTGTGTGGCTACACATTCAAAGTTCGTGCTCAGAGTGGAGATGTAAGTACTATTCCTGCTTCCCCTATTGCCCATTCCGGCTTGTAGATTTATGCGAGTTTCAAGATTTTTCACGACTGACGACAAAGGTTCAAAGTACGACGAAGTTGACATTCCTCTGATTGAACGTGAACCTGATAAGTGGGGTAATCAGATTGCGATGAGTGAACGATTTCACTCTGATGGAGTATGTATTTTTGAGATTTCCGATGGCGCATTTCAGGATTGGCACAACGCGCCTACACGTCAGTTGTGTGTCGTTCTTGAAGGTGAGTGGGAAGTAGAAACATCTAACGGAGTGAAAGTATCGTGGGGTCGAGGAGAGATGTTTTTGCCGGACGACGTTGACGGTACAGGGCACATCAGCAGAGTACTGCGAGGACCCGTCCGTATCCTATTCGTTCCGCTCCCCGTAGATTTTGATATCACCCATTGGCAACTGAAGGCTACATCGCACGATTAAAGGTAAACATTTGAGCTCATTTAATTTCCTGCGTTGTATATTCAAAATTCAAAATATGACGGTATATCAATGAGATACGACTCCTATGAAACGAAAGCTCAAATCGAAGCTGGAACTGCTCAAAGGGTCGGAGGAATTACCAGCCGGATGGCTTGAGCTTGAGCACTTCTCCAAGGATCAGAGAGACGCCGAAATGCTGATCCAACCGTGTCACCCCGCCGCCTTTTCGCGCTACTTGACACGTTCCTTGAATCATGCGACCGAGAGCAACAGGCGGAAGGACTCTTGTTCGAGACCAACTGAACAACTCGAAAATATAAATGTGCTTTGTCTTTATCTGGTTTATATACGCGACTAAGAATGAAATTCGAGAGAACGGGTAGTGAATCAAAGAGAATCCGATCGGAGAGCAATTCTCGCAGATTAAGGTATTTCTAGGATTTTGCCTCAATCGGACTCGGGTTGAATCATCGATCATCGTCCCTCTGCTGTCGTTCCGACGTCAATCCCTCAATGTAATGGGATTGGGTTGCGTGAAACCCGTAGTGTTCGAGTCAAGCTAGTTCACGGAACCGCTTTATATTGACTCATTGGATGAAAGTGAGTTTGCGATAGGGATTTACGTTGTAATTGCATATCGAAGTGATCTCACTCGTGGGAAGCACAATGGAATTTGACAAAACCTGCGAGTTCTGAGATTTCTTATCCTTTGAAGGAATTGACTGAGGAACTTCATCAAATTCGTCAAGACGACTCATGGTAATGAAGAATTTGTGTTCAGATTCATGGACGAATCCCTCGATCATAGGAAATATCGTAATGTCCCTAATCTCTTTCTTCGAAGAAATCGTAGGAGTTTCAAAAACCCATCCAATGTACAACGTATTCTGCCTAGTCGTAACCATCAATGGATAGCCTTCTTTCCAAGCATCAACGATTAGAAATCCCAAGGGGCGGGATTTCCTAATCCACGTTAGAAGTTCTTCCTTTTCATCGACTTTCCGATTTGCGATCAATGGGTAGACGATCGCAATTATTGCAGTCAGAATGAGACTGTCTGCGTTGGGGAACGGCAGGATGTCGGCAATATAGTGACCATAGCCTGTATCCATGTCGAATACTGATTTCCAAGAAGAGTAACAATCAATGATGATGACACAAACCAGCGTCTTAATGTTGTATTAGTGACAATTGGCGCGGTAATGGCACGATTTGTCGACCAGTTATTTCCACAGCCCACGCACGACAATGCTGAGGCACACGATTTAGATGAACCTATTGTGCGGGCATCTATTGCGGTGAGACGTGGACTGATCGCAGTCGCGGTGATTCTAGGAATATGCTTAGGTCTTTAATCACGGTACTGCTTCTCCTAGCACTTACGGCAGGCGCACAGCCTAAATTCGTCACAGAGACTAGAGAGTACATACCGAGAGCTGCGGATTCTTACAAACGCAACTTCATCCGGATACATCGGCACTACTTTGGTATGGATGCGCCGATAGCATTACTGGCAGCACAGATCCACCAGGAGTCAGCATGGAATCAGAGAGCGAAGTCTAAATACGCATCCTGTCTGTCGCAGTTGACACCTGAAACCGAACAGTGGCTTAAGACCAATTTCTCTAAATATCTGGC
>MPMU01000085.1 GCA_002238665.1 Gammaproteobacteria bacterium bin55 | reverse complement strand
AATCTGGGATACTTAATGAAGACTCCCGCGCGTTTTACGCCGCCGGTCACCTTATTCCAAATAATGTCTTGATGAAAGTCCCAACCAATATTGACTAGACGATCGGTGATGTGCATGGGAGCGGCGTAGTGCTTGCGCTTGTGAAGTATGGTGCCCACCACGATCGCACAAAATCCACCTTCAACCGTGACTCTCAGGACTTGCTTAAATACATCCTCAATTTGTTGTAGGTACTCAGCGAAGGTTTCTCCAAGCGCGTGATAGTTCCTCTGTCGATGCCACACATCATTCCCATTTGCGGAGTGAAGATCGTAGTCGATGGCGTTCCAGTAAGGGGGAGAAGTTACTGTGAGATGTACTGACTCATCTGCACAACAAGGAAGATCAACTGCTGATTCGCAGTAGAACTGGTACTCTCCTCTGTCGTTGTCCCTGAATTCGTTTTCTAACTTAACTGCTTCCACCGAGATCCGTCTCTCTTAGGCTTGTCGAACTCTCTCAGTAGGCATCAGAGCGAAAAGCATCTGTCTACCTAAATCTCGAAACTCAAGCCGATTTGTTAATTCATCGTCTACTTGACATGCTTGGGTGGAAAATGAGAAACGCTAACAAGAAATTAATTCAAATTATTGAATTAACAAGCTTATTTACTTATTTCCTACTATCTTCCATACTCTCCAGTATTGTAGCTGAGGAATTATCTGAACTCATCAAAAGACGCTGTGAACTGAATCCAAACAAGAGCTATACGGTCGTCGGCTGCATTAAATCGACATGAATGTCAGACTTAGAAGGATCGAAGAAGCGGAATCAACGGGAATGTGGAATCCCTACAAATGATGAATTGATTTCTCCTGATCTTACAAGCTAGCAAGCCAAGAATTCGTTCCATATGCGAAAACGCGCGCGAATCAACGGGCTAGTCTGTCTCATCTATCTCATCCTTGGAAGTCAGTTCAGCCATGCATCTACACTAGGACTGAACACGGCCCAAATCACTCAGGCTACTGTCGAAGCCATAGGGAACTGTCTCGAGTGGGAGGTGGTGGGTCAGTGCTTTTGGTTGAAGTGCAGTCTGTTGGGTTGTTCGGTAAAGACCTCACCCAAAGTTCGCCACTATCGACCTGACTTTGTGGTTGCCGCCCAAATTCAACACGACCAGTTGGCTTGGCAGGAACTCAATGAGCTACTCCGCAAACCAAGAGAACTTGCTCTACAACAGATCTTTGCTACTGCAACAGGATATCCGATTGGTGGTGGAGGCGTGCCACATACCCACGGACCGTCGAAGACAGGATCTTTGCACTACTTTGAAGCCGATGTCTTTGGTCACCCACTCATTGATATCGAAGTACCGATAGTCTCGCAGGTGCTTTGTGATGGTCAGACTAAACCGCTAATCCCCTACTATCAGAGCCTGCTTGATGCCCTTGCGTGGAGAGAACCATTATTGGATTTGTCGCTTGACTCGCTCAATCCGTTTCCGGAGTCAATAGGCACAACCTTTGACCGCTGGGGTCCGATCAAACCTCGATGTGGATGGGTACTAAATCCTGATCCCTTCAAAGCGGCTGCCGTCACAGCATTTCGCGCAGTTCACTTATTAACCCATGATACTGTCGGTCGGGTCAAAATCGAACCAAACAACCGAAACTCAGATTACTACCAATCGCCTCGCGCTCTCAACAAAAACCAAAAAGCAACTGGAGCGTGGCAACTCATCTATCCAAAAACTGAGAACACCTGCAATCTACTGGGTAGAGCGGATGTTCTCGGCAACCTTTCCCAACCCTTGAACCACAACCGAAGTTACCTATGGAATCTTTGGCGGTCTTATACCTGCTGCGAACCTGCAGGTCAAGAATACTTAGGAGATATCGACTATTAAGAAAATCTGTGGCTTAACCCTTACCTGCCTCTTGTGTTATTCAGTCCAGGCAAATGGACCGGCTTCCAATGGACTGTGGTACTACCAGATTGGAGGCGCAAAGCCTATTCGCGCCCCTGCAAATCCATCGGTCACTTCAATCAAAGTAGACGGCAATGGTCAACTCAGTATGGGATATAGCTGTGGAAAGTTCGATCCACTAGCGTCGATTGCACACACACTCAATCAAGTCAAGGATGGTGCGGATAACGTTGTAAAAGCAATGGTCAATGCCGCCACGGGAGCCATCTCCTCCCTACCCGCACTCATCCTTCAGCGAGCCAATCCTGGTTTATATGACCTGATGCAAAACTCACTCATTCGTGCGGAACTGCAGTTGGATGTCGCTACGAAATCCTGCGAGCAAATTGAATCGGCCATAGCCAATGGTCAAAATCCGTATCAAGACCTCCTTGTGATATCGAGAGCCAATGCATGGAAAAGAGAATTGGGTTTTGGGAGCACCACCGCTGCTACTGCAAAGAAGAACGTTGACAAAAGCAAAGGCAGTGAAGGTGTACCGTGGATCTATGGAACTCCAGCCGGTGGCGACAGCCAACCCGAAATTAAAGTCACCTCAGATTTAGCGGTCGCTGGCTACAACCTGACGCTCAACCGAAATTTAGGAGACTTGAGTAACCCGTCTTCGTCTAACGATAAACCTATCACGAAGATTTGGGCATCGCCACAAGAATCGAAGGACTGGATTGCAGAAACGTTTGGCGAGCACATCCTCACTACTTGCGAGAGTTGCACCAAGCAAAGTGTTCCTGGACGTGGACTTTTGCCTGAAATCAATACGGAACAACAACAGTTGAGTCAGGACCTCAAAGCCTTGACCACATCTACCGATCCTCTAACCATAACCAAATTAGATGAGGTTTCAGCACCTGGGCTACACATCACTCGCGAGGTAATCGAAGGGCTACGCCAATTACCTGAACCCGATCGAAGTCTTTACCGCGAACGACTTGCTTCAGACATAGCACTAAGTCGTACGCTTGAGAAGACGATGTATGCAAGACGGTTGCTCTCTAGTGCCCGTCAGTTGCCTGAAGCCGAATCACTTCCAATGGTTCAGGAACACGCCAGACGAACCATCGACGAAATCGATCGAGAGATGGACCGTCTGCTGTTCGAACACCAGGCACGAAGAACGATCCTATCGGATACGGTCTCATCCCTCCTACTCAGAGTTCAACAGCGACGTGTGTTATCGCTATCCATACCTGAGCAAGGCGTTAGGAACGATGACCCTCTCATGGACGGTCGAGTGGTGGATCCATGATGAGGTTAGCACCAGTAAATACAAGACACATGTCTACGAACAGCCAGAGATTTTCGTTCACCCGAATGATGATCTTTGTGTCTTTAGTCGGAGTTGGAGTAATTGTCATTGGATTATTCACTTTGGACCCACTGCTCAGTCCCTCAGATGCTTGGGTTGGCAAGTTACGAACATTTCAGGAACGAGTTTCTCAGTTTGGAAACTTTTTCGGAGCGATCCGCCTGATTTGTCTATTCACCCTTCTGATTTGTTGGCAACCATTGCTACAGATACTCCACCGATGGCATGTCCTTCCTACTTGGCACTTGGACTTCCTCGTAGCCAACAAATATCGAGTCTTTGCTCTGTTGCTGATTATTGAAATTACGCTAGGCCAGCAAGCACTACCAAAACTAATCAACCTCGCGTCGAGCCTTTGGTCGTAGATAGTTACTTAGAACTGTTCACCTCACTGTTTGGGTGGATGTTCTACCGAGTATTGTGGGATGTCCTGACTTCGACAGGATTGGTTTATCTACCGTTTCTCGGCTTGATCATCGATCATTGGCGAAATGCGGCCATCAGTGCACCGAGCTCAGTCGCTGCAAGGTGGTCTCTTCGTGAACTAGAGATTCAGATATTTACTGCATTGTTCGTGGTAGTAATCGCAGCACAACCTGTGGGTCTAACTCCTCTGCGGTCCACTGAACTCGCCTACACTCCACCTCCGACGTTGAGCAATCCGAACCCAACCCCAATCACATTTACATCCAATGACAGCACTTTCGGCAGTCATGGATTCGAAGATCACGATCTGGCCGTGTTCGTTCCGGTATGGTGGTACACCGTCATGGCTGTCTCGGCTGGCATCACCCATGCAACTATTGAAGGGTTACCTAGAGCGCATGAATTGCGACAGACTGTGAACCTAGCACGTATGGCTCAGATTGAACCGCCAAGTCTTAAAAGCGAACTTGCGCAGTTCTATAACGATTGCTACGTGCCGTCGCGATCGAAGTATTTCCTAGATCAACCTAGTAACTCTGCGATAGACACGATTCTCGACAGTCAAGGATTACACGATATCGATTGGGTAGGTTCCCACGTATACCGGCAAATATCAGGTTACTACGACACATTTCGCGCATCCGAATTTGTCACTGGATGGCCATTTGATCGGCATCGAGATACGGAATACGACGGACTCACGACTGCCCAAGGTCGTCCCATGTGTAAGGAATGGTGGGAACACAATAGTCGAGGACTGCGACGCAAAATCATCGATAGTGTGGATCAAACAGCTAGAGGATTTCTGCGAAACCTACTCAACATTGGCTTTACCCTGAATTCCGAAGCCTACTTGGATGTAGGCGTAAAAGCAGCACTCATGAATGCACCCGATCAATGGTCCGACAACGTCGTTGCACGCAATAATCTTGCAACGGACGGATGGATTGGCAGTGTCGAACGATCTATCAAAGGTTCTTTGAATACCGCCGGAATCGTTATTGCTGCAGGGGTCTCTAGCTTGGTAGTGGGAGTCCTCGTGCAACTCCTACCAATCCTTCAGGCCATATTACTCATGGGACTCTACGCCTTACTACCTGTATTTTTGGTAGTGTCCCGATACTCATTCTTTGCAATGATGGATGCCGCCGTTGCGATTTTCACCATAAAGTTTTGGACGGTTCTTTGGTATATGGTGCTCTGGATTGATCAGAACTTGATCGAATCCATGTACCCAGACTCAAGTGCGTTGGTTGAAGTGTTCTTAGGCAATACGGAACATGCCGGAAAACGCCTAGTTCTGAATGTGGTAACCACCCTTATGTATATAGGTCTACCCATCCTTTGGGCAACCATGATGGGGTGGGCTGGCTCCCAAGTATCCCGTTCAGTTCAAGGTATGACAGCACCTTACCAGGGTATATCGCAGCAAGCAGGCTCTGCTGGTTCAAGCCTCGTTGGCAAGGTCGCAAATCGGATCTAAGTAGATTCTTCCTTTCGCCATCCAAATACAATTGCTGACTTACAATGTACTTATCTATTTCTTGAGTAGGAAAAACCTATGGCAGAACCAGCAGTAGTCAACGATTACCTTAAATCTGAGAATATAGACATTAGACCTTTGAGTGGTGCACTCGGTGCAGAAGTGAGAGGCGTCGACATTGCAAACTTGGATAACGATGGGTTTGCAGCGATTCATTCGCTCTTGATGGAATACAGTGTTCTTGCGATCCATGACAATCCAGGATTAACAGATAGTCAACTAAGAGATTGGGGATTACGTTGGGGAAGTTTGGATGTCCATGGATACTCCCCTACCGTTAAAGGCTACGACGATGTCCTAAATATCAGTTCGGGACCCAAAAGACGCGCAAGTGCGGAAGGCTGGCATTCAGACGTTAGTTGGAAGGAAATACCTCCGAAGATTTCCATGCTGCATGCTCGAAAGCTCCCGTCGGTCGGTGGAGACACGATCTACTGCTCGCAATACAAGGCATATGAAGATCTGTCAGAAAATATGAAGGACTTCCTTGAGCCTTTACATGCACAACACGATGGACGAAATTTCGACATTGATTTGATCAGAAAGCCTGTGACGCATCCGATCGTGATCACTCACCCAGAAACTGGTCGAAAGGCACTCTACGTCAACAGAGGATTTACTCGTCGAATACCTGAATTCCCACCCATGGAAAGCACCGCGATTTTGAACTTTCTTTACGACCACTGTACGCGTGAGCGATATCAGGCAAGGATTCGATACGAGTCAGGAACTCTTTCAATGTGGGACAATCGTTGCGTGCAACACTGTGCAGTCCCCGATTATGGCTACGAAGTGAGGGAACTACATCGAGTAGCAGTACTCTGCGACGAACGACCTTCCCAGTGATAGGTGACGTATTAAAAACGTGCTTTTTTTGTGTGTTCTATACGTTCAAGTTTCGCGTTTAAATCCTATTGATCGGCACTAGCACATTTTGTTTGACTAATTCAAAATTAGTACGGCAGGAGTATTAAGAACGAAATAGCCATTCATGTACTAAAATACATAGAAACTTTGTAAATTTCCTGAACTAACTTTAACTAGAAATCGAAGAGAGGAATGTTGATTGAGGTCAATAGCTTATCTGCTAACACTGCCATCCAAGCAAATGGCAATAACCGAGCTATAGCAGATCATAAAGATCATTCAAGTGAGAACGAAGCATTCCGTCCCCGTCAGATTGTCGGTGATATCCCGGTTGATCTGAATCCTAAGAATGGCGAGAGTTTTTTATTCGTTAGTAAAAGTCAGGTAACGCTCACTCACGGTATTCACAAATTTCCGGCAAAGTTCTTTCCAGAGCTCCCACGGTGGATCATATCCAAGTATTCAAGAGAAGGCGACTGGCTGCTTGATCCGTTCACAGGTAGTGGCACAACAAATCTAGAAGCTTCTACAAGAGGTCGCCACAGTATCGGTATAGATGTGGACCCGTTCGCTCGTCTTATAACCGAGGTGAAGACAACAGTATTAAACGACGTCCCATTGAGACGTGCATGGAAATCCTTGAGTAAACGAGTCGAAAGCTACTCCGATACTGCAAAAATTGAAGGTATTCCTGATTTTCCATACCGCAACAACTGGTTTAAGTCATATATCCTGAAAGAGCTCGCTTTTATTAAAAATGAAATTGAAGCAACGCAGACTTCTGAGCAAATCAAGCGATTTTTTTTGGTTTGTTTTTCGTCAATTATTCGGCACGTCTCAGAAGCTGACAATAACTGTACCAGAACTGTAGTCAGAAAGAGTCTTGGAAAAAAGATCTGGCCGCGAATGGCAATCGATCGATTCCTGAAACGAACTGACCTCCAAGTGGAGCGGATGTGTGAATTGAACGCATTGAACCCATCTGGTCGAGTCATTGTTCCTACTGAAGCAGATGCGAGAAATCTATCGCAAATTGAAGATGAAAGAATTGATTTAGCTCTAACCTCTCCTCCCTATGTAAACGCCGTCGACTATCCACGAACTCATCAACTAGAGATTTATTGGCTGGGTATAGAACGAGGCTCTTTACGAGAAATGAAGCAACAACACGTAGGTACGGAAGTGGTGAGAGCTGCTGAATACTCTCGATTACACTCTTCCAGATGTAAGGAGGCAGATGAGGTCATCCAAAAAATATTCGACTTAGATCCGAGACGAGCGTACATAGCTACGAAATACCTCTTGGAAATGAGCACTAACTTGAGAGAAGTACATCGAGTACTTAAACCACGAGGACGTTATGTAATCGTTGTCGGAAATAACCGCATTAGGAACCATGATTTTGAAACTTGGAAATATCTGTGCTCAATCGCTACAGATCTAGGTTTTGAAATTGAGTTGTGCTTCGTTTCTGCGGTTATTAATCACTTTATTAAAGTACCTCGAAAGGAACGAATCAACAACGATTTCGTCGTAGTGCTTCAAAAGTGAGTTCTCTCGTCGAAAGCATAAAGAGCGGGAGACATGCAGTAGCGAAAGGAATCGCAAAAGAGAATCGACTCCTAGCAGCTTTGCTTGACCATGACTTCAATGCTTCATTGGTCAATCTGCCACTATCGAGTTACGACATCGTAGTTGAGCTAAGCACTCAAACATTGCCTGAATTTATCAGAATTCAGGTTAAGACTGTGAATCCTAGCGGGTCAATCTCCTTTACGGGAGGTGGTCGTGGCGGTGTCGACCGACAATACAAATCGAATGTAAAGACGTATATACAGAATACTAAAACATCAGACATTGTGGTCGGTGTAAAGACTGAGGAAACGAAGCACGAAAACTCCTGTGATTTTTACTTTGTACCAACCATACTGATTGAGAGGATCAATCAAAAAAGTTTGTCAACAAACAAAATAAGACAAGCAAAAAACCATTGGTCGATTCTGAAAAGATGTAAAGACGCGGAATTCGTGCAACAGAATTTCCGCGAATTCTTCTAATTCACGTTCACGGTCTCGGTTTGGTTGAAGAAAACTGGGTGGGACTCCAAACTATCTCAACCCTAAAACTTGACGTATCCAATCTAGATACCTATGGCGATGCCACAAGGGATAGATGATTCGTCAAGGGTAATGAGATCTTCAACCTCGGTGCCGTCTAAGTTGGCGCGCTGGACTTTGTTCTTATATTGGCCAATCCAATAAATCTTTCCGGCTGTGACATCTAGGTCAATATCAGGAATGCGCCCCAATCCAGCGGTAACGAGGTCTTCAACAGCACTACCGTCTAGATTGGCGCGCTGGATTTTGTCTAAACCCCAGTCAGTCCAATATATCTTTCCAGCTGTGACGTCCAAGGCGATACCCATAGGCACTGACAATCCAGTGGTAATGACATCTTCAACTGCGGTGCCGTCCAAGTTGGCGCGTTGGATTTTGGCTGCGTTGTAGGTATAGTCAGTCCAATACATCTTTTCAGCTGTGACATCAAGGGTAATACCTTCAAGGCTACTCAAACCAGTGGTAATGAGGTCTTCAACTGCAGTGGTGCCGTTCAGATTGGCGCGCTGGATTTTATATGAACCACGGTCAGTCCAATATATCTTTCCGGCCTTGACGTCCAGGGCAATACAACGAGGTAAGGACAACCCAGTGGTAATGAAGTCTTCAACCGCGGTGCCGTCCAGGTTGGCGCGCTGGATTTTGGAAGTCTTAGATCCATAGTCAGTCCAATACACCTTCCCTGCTGTGACATCAACTGCAACACCTTCAGGCCTGGCCAATCCAGTGGTAATGAGGCTTTCACCCTCCGTGCCGTCCAAGTTCGCACGCAGGATTTTGTCCTTTAATAGACTTGTGTCAGTCCAATAAATCTTTCCGGTTGTGACATTCAGGGCAATACCAGAAAGTCCCCTTTTTGGACCAAGCGTCAAGTAGCCGAAAAGGTCTTCAACTGAGGTGCCGTCTAAGTTGGCGCGATGGATTTTGTTCACATCACTGCGAATTTCCTGATCAAAGTAATGGTCTGTCCAATACATCTTTCCAGCTGTGACATCCAGGGCAATACCTTCAGGGCTCGCCTCTCCTGTGGCAATGAGATCTTCAATTGCGGTGCCGTCCAGGTTGGCGCGCTGGATTTTTGCCGTAATGTGGTCAGTCCAATACATTTTTCCGGCTGTGACGTCCAGAGCAATAGCAGAAGGTTCTCGGAGAACATCGGTAACGAGGTCTTCAACCGCGGTGCCGTCTAGGTTAGCGCGCTTGATTTTACCTTTCGCAAAGCCCCGTTCTGCCCAATACATCTTCCCGTCTAGTACATCCAGAGAAATAACACGAGGTACGGATAAGTCAGTGGTAATAAGGTCTTCAACCTCTGAGCCGTCTAGGTTTGCACGCTGGATTTTGGCCGCCTCTTGGCTCCAGTCAGTCCAATACATCTTTCCGCCTGGGACATCAAGGGTGATACCAGACGGTTGAGATAATCCATCGGTAATGAGGTCTTCAACCTCTGAGCCGTCAAGGTTGGCGCGCTGGATTTTGTTTGCGCTATAGTCAGTCCAGTACATCTTTCCAGTTGAGATATCTAGGTCAATAGCAGAAGGTTCCCGCAATACAGTTGTTAAGAGGTCTTCAACCGCGGTGCCATCTTCGTTGGCACAACCGATTTTGGCCGTCTGAAAGCTATTGTCAGTCCAATACAGTTTCGTGCTGCCAACCTTCTCCACTTCTTGACCTCGTTCTACGACTCCATAGCGAATGCTACACCCACCAACATGATCACACAGGTTGCGATAGCCACCCTCTTCAAGGATTCAACAGTTGAAATACTCGTCATGCACTATGTACACAAAGGCATCCTTGATGAAAATCTTGATGGCACGCACGAGTTTCCGATTCCTTGCTTGCGGATACTTTTAGCGAACGACCGAATGTTGTAGCAACTAAATAAGCACCACAAAACAGATTGCGCACCCAAACCCCTCCAGATGCCGAAGGAGATCCTTCGTCAAGTATGCGGTCTTGAGTCGTGTCTATATTGAGATCTTTTCTACTTGGGTCTTGTCAAAGAAGCGATCAATCAACCCGCCAAAGAAACATTCAGTGCGGAGTTTAGGCTTCGGAAATATGGTTAATTGCAATGCCGCTTGACAGCCATTCCTGCCACAAAGCCTACCGCGTCACTTCTGATGTAGTGAGGCGGTCAGTTCATAAAATGATTGAGACAGTGCTGATCCAAATCCACTACTTCGGAACACTCATCTTATCCCAGCACACCACGTATCCAATCTAGTAAGCTATGGCAATACCTTCAGGCTTGGACAATCCGGTGATAATGAGGTCTTCAACCGCGGTGCCGTCTAGGTTAGCCTTCTGGATGTACCTGCTATCATCAATCCAATACATCTTTCCGGCTGTGACATCCAGGGCAATTCCTTCAGGTCCACTCAATCCAGTGGTAACGAGGTCGTCAACTGCGGTGCCATCTAGGTTAGCACGCTGGATTCTATCCCCTGCAGTCCAGTACATCTTTCCGGCCGTGACGTCCAAAGCGATACTAGCATTCATTGAATATTTAGTGGTAACGAGGTCTTCAACCGCAGTACCATCAAGGTTGGCGCGCTGGATGTACTTGGCATCGGCAATCCAATACATCTTTCCGGCAATGACGTCCAAGGCAATACCATAAGCAATCCTTAAATTTCTACCAAGGTCAATGAGCACTTCAACCTCGGAGCCATCTAGGTTGGAGCGTTGGATGTTTTCTTGGTAATCGTCACCCCAATACATCTTTCCGGCAGTGACATCCAAGGCAATACTATCAGGTTCGAAAAATCTAGTGTGAATTAGGTCTTCTACCTCGGTACCGTCTAGGTTAGCGCGCTGGATTTTATGCCCGATTTTGTCAGTCCAATACATCTTTCCGGCTGGAACATCCAGGGCAATACCGAAAGGGTAGTCCAATCCAGTGGTAATGAGATCTTGAACCTTAGAGCCATCTAGGTTGGCGCGCTGGATTTTGTGGCTACCTCGGTCAGTCCAATACAGTTTCGCCCTCACAACCTCATCCATTGTCATACCTCGTTCTAAGTCTCTATGGCGAATGCTACACCCAACAACTTGATCACATATATACCGGTGACCACCTTCCTCAAAGATTCAACCATCGTCTAGCATAATGATCGCCAGACATCATTGATTTCGGAAGAACCCCCAGTAATCCTATCGGGAACCCTAGCGCCTGAGGCAAGCAATAAGTTTTGACTTTGCTTAAGTACATTTCAGCATCTCCATCACCAAATCTATCAGCCGCAACGAAACAGGTAGCTTCTGCGTATGTGCCTGTCCGGTCTTGAACTCCGCGCACCTCAAGGTAGTGCGTTCCCGCATCAAGCAATCGATCAATCTTGAAATAGGTACCATCAACGTCATCAACGTCGGTTTCGTTCTAATACTGATTGCCATCAAGAGAGTCCCTTGAGTATCCATATTTCCAGTTGTTTATCGTTTCCACCGACTGGACTCCTACCTCCAAAATCTCTCTATTGACGCAACCTAGATCACCTGCCTCCGCGATCTTGCCACAGATGGTGCTTGGAACTGCAATTGATGTCGTACTTCAGTCGGCTGATCTAAATGGATCAGTCGGTCGCCCATGATACCTTGCGTTAGGTGGTTCCAATAATGCCAATATTCGATCATTGACATCCTCGTACTGTCGAAATTCGTTTGGATCAAAGTAATCGCCAGACCATGTAGAACCATGCGGGGAAAACTTATAGAACAGAGTGGATCGAGGTGCGTCCGACGTCCACGGCAGTGTACCGTGGGTGATTGCTTCGGTAAAGATGATCGCATCTCCTGGAACCGCAGGCACCCGAGTGACACAATCAGGAACCTCATTCTCAAGTAGTTGCCACGCTCTTGGGAGTCGTACATTTGACTTATGCGATCCTGGAATGCACCCAAATCCTCCATTGTTTGGGTAGGTGTCATAGAGTTCAAAGGAAACAGACACTAGCCCGTTATAGAAAAATCCATCGTGATAGGATGAGAATTGGGCACCCCCTGTCCCCTTCCATCCTCCATGGAGAGATGCACCTTTGAAACCCTTCTTTACGTGTGTATGGATGTTCACATGATCTATACGAAACGTCGGTAGTGCCGGTCGACCCATCTTCTCCCGAGCTCGTCTAACAGCATGGTTCCCGATGATGTCCTCCAACACTGCTGCCACTTGTGGAAGATCCAATAGAGCACGCCAGACGGGTCCCCAATGCAGCGGTCCTTTTTCTTGTTGAATAGGGTCGAACTGCTCAGTGGGTTGGCGAAGTGTCGACTTCAACTCTTCGATTTGTTGCTCAGACACAACGTTCTTGAGGACAATGAATCCGAATGTGTCAAAAAGGTAACGTTGTTCTTCAGTCAGTCCAGCCATATGAATTCGTTCGCCACAGCGTCTACAGACGAAAAATGATAGTTTTTGTGCGGTCAGAAAGGCAAACTAAGGCTATTTCCAGTCGCCGAAAATCGCATTTTCTGCTTGATTGATTTCTATCAGATCGTCATCAGAAGTGTTGTATCTCCACAGACTTAGAAATTCGTTCCGTGCTACCATTGAATCCAATGAAACCACGCCCAAAAACTATTCGTAGAAAGATTCGTCTCTTCTCCGTACCGTGACGCTAGTACATTAATGAAAACCGATCCCGAATATTTCCGTAACGCTAGAGCTCAGCTCCTCAAAGATGGCTACTGTATCGTAGATGGTGAATTGCCGGAGGGCATGTCTAAGAAGCTACTGGACTGGTCTAACCGATGGATTGAAAAAACACCTCATACGTCAAAATGGAAGTATCAAGGTTCTGATATCCACATTAGTGGAGTCAGGAATATTAGCCGTCGGGTTCCGAATTTTCCTCAGGACGAGATCGTAGATTTTCTTATTGAACATCCTCGACAGATCATGGTTGCCCTACGCCTAGAAGACCTGCATTCTGGTGGTACGTTTCAGATCATTTCCAAGCCTCCAAAAGCTCCAGCACTTTATTGGCATCAGGACTGGGCAAGATGGGACGATCCACTGAGTATGGCACCTTGGCCGCAGCAAGTTTTCCTTAATTGGTACCTATCTGATACATCGAAAGAAAATGGATGCCTGCGAGTGATACCGGGAAGTCACTTGAAACGATTGGATTTGCACTCGCATCTCGTGAAACCTCACGAAGGCGGCGGTTACGACGTAACGGAAACTGACGAGTGGATGTTCTACGATCATCCGCAAGCGATTGACGTGAAGATCAACGTCGGTGAGTTATTAATCGCCGATGCGCGTCTACTCCACAGCACACATCCTAATATCTCAGAGACTCGTCGAACAGTTCTGCTGGGTTGGTTTTACCGAAACACCAGCGAAATCCCTAGCGATTGGAATGGAGCGGTGCCGCAGGAGATACTTGATAGAGAACCTCATCTACGTGTGGACTTCAATCGGGAACCTGGTGCTTACCTGAAGTGATTCCAATCTAAGCCATTGGGTGCCAATAGAACCAGTTGCGAACGGTGAACGCTGGCTCTGTACTTGCATACTCTGAGCTGAACCCATAACACCTCAACTAAATAACCTAATCTGCCATAAAATAAGCACACTTATCGTTTAGGGATTCGTTTTGGCAGCAGAACTCCAATCTAAGCACGTCTTCCGAGAGGCGTTCGACCCGACTATCGTCACTTTCACCCGTCCAGATCATCATTACAGTTACCTCCATGACGAAGCAGGCGACTGGCTTGCCAGTCACGATGGAAAAACACTTTCGGTCCAAGGATTCGTTGACGACGCGGCAATCTGGGATCAGGCCGAAAATGGGTTCAAGCATGTGACAACTGGTTTGGTCGTTGAAGCCACCAGCACGGCGACCGAGCAATCTTGCCAACTGACATTTGAAGGACAATCCATCGCCAACGACGGTTCGCTGGGTGACTCTGGCACATTTACAGTCGGCCACGGTCCTGAAAGACTACCTTCAGAATATCTAGCAGAACTGAAGGAACAAGGTTGGGTTGGCTTAAGTTGTGTTCTCTCACCTTCTGTAGTCAAAGGGCTTCAAGAAGTAGGTTGCGTAGACGAATTCGCGGACCGCCAACCTATCAGAGAGACACCTTTAGCACAACATCCTGCCGTGACTAAAGCGAGTACAGAGCCGATTTCGCTGTGGCTGACTCGAGAATACATGCATACCAAGGACATTCGACTTGGCCATTCACCGGGAGTGTCCGCACTTCCACAAGACGATGGTCAGAGGGAGGTTCAAGGTTGGCACAATGATTTTCCGTATCTATGGGGCACGGGTGACCGTATTCCAGTACCTTCAGGGGATCTAGTCCTAGGAATGCAACGCAACACATGTGTGTCCGATTTCACCAGAGAAAACGGTGCGACCATTTTCAAGCTAGGAAGCCACACGATCACCAATGCACCACCAGAGGAATGGGGCATCTCAAATCACACTTATCGTCGAGGTCATCGGGCAAAGTTTGGGTTACCCTATGCTGGTCCTGATGCTGATCTCATTGAGGCACCAGCAGGCTCCATAGTTCTCTATGACGCTCGCACCTGGCATCGAGCAGGTTTCAATATGACTG
>MPMU01000084.1 GCA_002238665.1 Gammaproteobacteria bacterium bin55 | reverse complement strand
GAAGTGTGCGTTCTCACACTCAACAAGCAGTACGTGTATGAAGGTGGAGAATACGACCTCAACACACTGTTCAAGCAGTATTCCGTCACAAGAGAAGCGAACACGTTGCTGAGCACCATCGGAACGAATGTTTCGGTGATGCTCGACGTGCTCTCAAAACGGGAGGCACCAGACATTCAGGCAGGCGATCACTGTTTCGATCCCTACCCATGCCGCTACCATGCCCATTGCACAAGGGATACTAAGCACCCCGATCACGGTTTGGACGAGTTGCCAAATTTCCAACCCAAGCAACAGTGCGAACTGAAGGCAAAGGGTATTGAGGAGATACGGGACATCCCACTAGATTTTCCATTGACTGATTTGCAACGAGTCGTGCGCAGAGCTGTGGTCGAAAATCGCGCGATCATCCATGGCAACATTCAGCGCCAGATGGATCGGATAATCCCGCCAGTCCGCTTTCTCGACTTCGAGACCATTTCTTTCGCCATCCCCCGCTTCCCAGGTACGCGACCCTATGACTCAGTTCCGTTTCTGTTCTCAGTACACTCTCTCCAAAACGGCTCGCAGCCAGAGCACTCTGACTACCTGCACGATAAGGATGACGATCCCCGACCACAGTTGGTGGATCGGTTGATCGACGCACTGGGCACCAGTGGTTCGATCTGCACATATTCAAAGTACAACGACGAGAAGAGCCTACTGAATAGGCTGGCCTTTGCAGTACCCGAGAGAGCTCAAGAACTTGCTACCATTTCGGGACGACTGTTCAACCTGTATTGGGTCGTGCGCTACACCTATTACCATCCGGGATTTCGAGGCTCCTTTTCCCTGAAACAAGTCCAACCGGTGCTAGCGCTCAACATGGGGTATGGCGATCTTGAGGTGAACGACGAACAGACCCTCTCCGTCCACTATATTCATGCGCTCAAAAGCAAGGACAACCACGAACGACATGAAACTTTCGACAACCTCCGTGCGTGCTGCGAACGAGATACTATGGCATTACTCTGGATGCACCAAGCGCTGGACCGTCTGACTTAGCGGTCGCGGCCGACCTCCGCAAGCGAGGAGTATGGTATAGAAACTATGTCTCACAACGTTAAAATCGCATGTCGCACAACACAACCTGCGGGTGCTCATCAAGAAGCACGAAATCGCCATGCTGCGATTCGCCAAGTACACCATCGCGGCGTTATCCAACAATCGGGTCGAGCGTAACTTGCATAAGAGAAAGTTCATGCAGTAAATCTCCGTATACTTCCTTACCCGAAAGTACGCCGAAGACTAATGCCAAATCTCGAGCTATCACCAGACAATGGTCAATCTGAGCTACCACCCTCTACAGGTAATTCAGAGTGCATCCGCTTGGCGTACCGTCGTCGATCGGTTCGAGTACTTAACGTGAGTGATCGGTATGCTTATTACTCTCTCTACAAATCATTTGTTGGAATAATCCCATGAACAAGAAGGCATGTAATTTCCCGCAGCACGTAGTTGATCAATGTGTCGAAGTAGCCAGACAGATTTGTTGTAATGGTAACTTCAACGAACGCATCATTCTCGATGCGATTAAACAATGCTCAATCGATCTGAGCTGGCTAAGAGCCTACAAAGGATACGTCGAGGGTGACCCATACAAGCATGGCAACCCGCGAAAGAACAAAATCAACCCTCGTTTAGGCAAAGAAATCCGTATCGGCATAGGCGGCGTGGTTAAGGAGGATTCGAACGGCAAACGAATGAGGGAATCAGTCAAAGGAGAGGTCATTCAGAGCTACACATTGATGGAATGCTTCAATCGCAAGGTCGTCTGTGATCCGGATGCTAAATGACCACGGGCAAGGCCGTGTCCCTACAACGTGAGATGGACGAGTCGACAGAGCATTCGTAAGATGGCAGTAACGGAAGATTCGGAAAACAAGAATTTCGGAAAACTTGCGCGTGAGCGCTAACCTGCGACTTAGGATCGCCCTAGCTCGGAACAACGCCTCTTCGGTCTCAAGCAGAAATTCCTATAGTCAATGGCACATGTCCAAATGCACCATGAGAACTACGTGTGCCCCAGCATCTGGCAACGAGACTGTCGGACCGAAGTGATCAGACTACGAATTCCGGGTTTACACACTGGAGTCATCTGCGGGCAAGTTGTCGACGAAGTCGTTGTAGAGCTCCATTAGTCTGTAATGGTCTAGAACAGTCGTTTGCGAAGCAGTACTAGACCAATTTTGTATTCCATGTAGGCACTCATTAGTTACATTGGAGGTGAGAGAGGTATTCAGCTACCTTGCCAAACTCTCCACTATCTTCTGCCTCAGCCCAGTTGCCGGTAGCCTGCAGACCGACGCATGTTTTTTTGGAAAACTGCGAATCGAATAAAATTTTTTTTGAATCAGGATGATCTTGAACGCTGCTATTCGCCAAACCGGACCGAGCTTCTGCCGACCGCATCACACTCTCAATGGTTTAAAGAAATTCTCAACTCACAACTCTCTAAACTTATGAACTACTTGATATCCATCGCGGAGAGGAGTTGAAATGGCGATTCAATCGATATTTGGTAAGGTCGCACAAATCAAGAAACACATAGAGAATTTGAGTGATCGACAGTTGAGTAAAGAACTCGATGAAAACTCCAACTTACTCCTTGTTGACATCCGCGAAATTCAAGAACGAGTCGATCTTGGAACAATTCCGGGTGCGGTTCACGCTCCTCGAGGCATGCTTGAGTTTTGGGCAGATCCTCAGAGCCCTTACTACAGAGACTATTTCACCGAGGATAAACGAATCGTCCTGTTCTGTGCCGGCGGTGGCCGTTCAGCTTTTGCAACCCAATCACTCATGGACATGGGCTACAAGAATGTTGCCCATCTCGAACCTGGATTCGATGGATGGGCTAAAGCAGGACAACCAGTACAGGATGTTTCAGAGACATCCCGCTGGGTCAGAAGGGAGACCTAGTCCTTTAACACCGCATAACATAGCCTACGGCTCCCGCAGGCTATGCGTCGTCAGCTTCCAGAATTAGTGTGCCTGTAGTCGAGAGGGTACCACCGGTACCGTTGACTATACAGTTACTGGCATCGACTTGCTTTCCTTCAATGCCATTCACACCATCCTCGGCAGTTCGGGACATTTGGCGATATGCCTCTACGAGTAGTTGCATCCCGTACATTCCTGAATGATTGAAAGACAACCCACCACCATTGGTGTTAATAGGTAGTCTTCCACCAGGTGCGGCATGGCCTTCCTTCCAGAGTGTATATCCCTTACCGCGAGGCGCTAAACCAAGCATCTCAGCCGTCATGCCTGCAGTGATCGTGAAAGAGTCGTAGATCATTGCCATTTCGATGTCAGCTGCACTTAATCCAGCCATAGCGTACGCGGTTCTAGCAGAGTGTTGTGCAGATGTCGCAGTGAAATCCGCCATCTCAACCATGTTCGAGTGACCCATCGATTCTCCTGCACCCCGTATCCACACCGGATTGCTCTTCAGTGAACGAGCAATATCGGGATTCGTCAAGATGACTGCCCCACCATGATCTGTTACTAAACAGCAATGGAATAACGTTAATGGCCAAGAAATGACCCGTGCATTCATCACGTCTTCAACTGTGATTGGACCTCCGAAAGGATTAGTGTCTTTCGAGAACATTAATGCTCGAGGATTCAACGTCGCCCACTCTCGAGTCACGACGGAGATATGCGCAAAGTCTTCCGGAGACGTTCCATATTTATGATTGTGGCGAACCATCGCATGTGAATATTGCGAAGGTGCACCAAACGTACCGTAGGCAGCAGTAGCCTCATAGCCTGGAGATACCTCACCGCCTCCACCGCCACGACCAGTTTGGCCGCGGTAAGACCAGCCAGCCTCGCCATGACTAACCACCGCGATATCGATAATCCCAGCGTAGATTGCGGCTAATGCATGATGACAATGGATCTGAAACGAACAGCCACCTACTGCAGTTGTATCTATGTACTTTGGTCGAAGCCCCAGATGTTCGCACAGTTCAGACGACCAGCCAGCGGAAAACACCCCTTCTATATCAGAAATCGGAATCCCGGTATAGTCACTGACATTCTTGATCGCTTCGATGTGATGTTGAAGAGACGTTACCTTGGGTCCGCGTTCCTCTGGATAACCGATTTCATTGGACTCACACGCACCAACTATGGCTGCTGCATAAGAAAGATCTGCTCGTGCCATTACACGTCTCCTACCACTCGCCAGAATGGGATATAGGTATCCTCATCGGCCTTTTCAAACTCAACCTTGACTAAGCTCCCGATTTTTATGTCCTCGGGTTTGTTTGCATCGACTCCACGAAGCACTGTCATCATCCGATCACCTTCTTTCAGATCAATGAACGCAGTCACATACGGAACTTCTGCTGCCCAAGGACCAAATGCGCGGTGTTGGACCGCGAAGGTATATAACCAACCTTCCCCGCTAGCTTCAATCCACTCTAGGTCCATTGAATGACAATATGGGCAGATTAGACGCGGATACCAGTGCACTCTATTGCACTCTTTACAGCGCGGAATGACGAGTTTTCCTTCTTTTGCGCCATCCCAAAAAGGTTTTGTGTGTTGCCCTTTTCTGGGTATTGGTTTATCGTAAGCCAAGGTGTTTCCCTTCGTAAATTCAGTTCAGTTTACAAGCGTATCAGATTCGTTTTAAAAATGGTGTAAGACTCCTAATACTGCCCAAACACTCGACGGGCTTTATTAAATACAGAGCTTTAACCGGTACGTCTTACAGCAAAATAATGCCCCGCATAATTATGCGGGGCACTGCTTTCAATTGACAGATTCGAAAACGATTCTGGTTTAGCGCTCTAGTCGCGAATGAAGTCTCTAATTACTTCACCAGGACGGCTACCAGTGTATTCACCATTCTGGATGACTACCTGACCAGCTACCATCGTCGCATCGTAGCCTTTGCTCTTGGTCACGATTCGACCGCCATTGTGCGGGAAGTCATTGACATATTCAGGATGACAGGAAGTCAAATTCTCATAGTCGATGACATTAATGTCGGCGTGATAGCCTTCTTTGATTTCTCCGCGTTTCTTCAACCCAAGTACCTCGGCGGATTTACCGCTGATGCGATGCACCGCTTCTGGCAGTGTGTAAACACCACGGTCGCGAGTCAATTGGCCAAGTAAGAAAGTTGGCGAGTCAGCGTCGGTGAATTGACCGACATGAGCGCCTGCATCCCCGAGCATCGGAACGACATAAGGCAATCGCATATAGTTCCATTGGTTCTGCAATGCACCACCAAACGCCCAGAAATTCCAGAATTCCCTACCTTCTGAAGCGATTAACCGATCCACATAGATTTCAACTGGATCCTTTCCTTCGTCTTCTGCAAGTTTCGCCAAACTACGCTTGTTTTCCAAGTCGTAATCTGGGAATTCGCCCGTTCCCATCGGGTGCAACATGTTTGCAGCTGGACCAAATCCTTTAGCTTCTTTTGCTTCGTTGATCAGCTTCTCGCGTACCTCTGGCTTCTTCATTTCAGCTACCTTATCCGCGATGGTAGGAAGCTTCATAAGTTCCTGCCATGCTGGCGTTCGCAGAAACGCTTGTTGCGCTAGTCCAAAGAACGAACCACTAGGTCGAGTATGACAAATTGACGTAATTCTGCGTCCTGCTTCGTTGTTGCTTCCTAGGAACTCAGACCAACGAGAGACACCGCCGTCGCCATCAGGTCCGGTACCACCGCTGAAGAGAACTTGGCAACCTAGCTCTGCACCACGTTGAAACATGTCCTTTTCGACTTGATATCGAGTTCGCATATCCGGTGCAACTTGGAACAGTCCGCCTCGTCCACCTGCTTCAACAACAGCTTTTTGAATCGCTTCTGTTTCATTTGGATCAGCCCATGTGCCGGGTGTCAGACGACCATCAGGTACTCTGTGCCCTAAAAATCTAGACGTAGAGAAGCCAACAGCACCGCCTTCCACGGACTCTTTGACTAGATCCACAATCCGTGCAAGTTCGCCTTTGTCAGCCTGAACACCTTCGTCACAGCTCTTGTCACCCATTGCCTCAAATCTAATAGCGGAGTGACCGCACATACCGACTACATTTAAGGTGGGATCAAGTGATTGGACGGTGTCTAGGTATTCACCAAAAGTGGTCCAGTTCCAGGGAAGTCCGTCGATGATCGCGTCTGCTGCGATGTCTTCAACTGCCTCCATGAGTTCTGCTAGGTAACGTCGATTTTCGACACCACAAGGTGCAAAGGTAACACCACAGTTTCCGATCAAAGCGGTGGTTACGCCGTGATAGGAACTAGGTCGCATTTCTGGATCCCAACCGATTTGGGCATCCAAGTGTGTATGTAGATCGATGAATCCAGGAGTAACTAATTTTCCTGTAGCATCAATGGTTTGTCCAGCTTGCTCACCGCTTAGGTCACCAATCCGGGTAATTTTTCCTTCATCTATAGCAATATCTGCTTTTCTGGTGTCAGCACCGGTCCCATCGACCAACGTGCCACCTGAAATAATGGTTTCATGCGCCATTTTTACTAATCCCCCATAAGTGCATATCAATGGCTTCTACGGTACTCTACCGTAGATTGATAGGGAAATAATGATACTAGGTTTTGACTTGGAACGATGTCAGTCGGAAAATCAGAATCTCATAGAGTGGTTAGAGAGTCCACTTATCACATTCAATCGTAAAGAGTTGAAAAGCCTTTAGGTTCATTGCTTGTACGGCTTTCCCGCATGCAATTTGCGAGTACTGGAATACCTTCCTGAATCGCTAGGTCGGGAATGTGACCGAACGCCAGTCGGAGAAATGGCACCTGTTTACCGTCTATATGAAAATTTGCTCCTGACGCATATCCAAATCCTCTCTCCGCACAAAGTCGCTGAAGTTTGGTCTGGTCTACATCGTCTGGAAATCGCACCCAAACAAACATGCCACCTGCAGGATCAGACCAAGCGCACAAATCCTCAAGCTCTTCTCCCAATCCTTGAACTACAAGATTCTTCTTCACTTTCAAGGATTCGTTGAGTTCCTCTGTGAGATCCCAAACATTCTTGCGGTAAAGCTCTGCGATAATCGCAGCGGCAAAATAGTTGCTCCCTGCATCGTGTCGCCGAGCAAGAATCTTGTCTAACAAGTCCTTTTGTGCATACAGGTATCCAAGCCGAAAACCAGGTGCCAAAATCTTTGAGAGCGAACACATATAGATGATCTGATCGTAGTCAGATAACGCATACAGAGCTTTTGGTTTTTCGCCATCGTAATGTACGTCGGCGTAGCAGTTATCGTCGACGATCGGAATGTTATGGCGTCGTGCTACATCGATTAATTGCTTTCTACGATCTAAAGACATGACAGAACCTGTCGGATTTTGGTATGTCGTCAACGCGTAAATGAACTTTGGCTTGTTTGCTTCTCCTAACGCTTTGATTTTGTCCTCAAGAAGATCGACTCGCATTCCATCTTCGTCAACAGGCAATCCTTGCATATTGATTTTCAGAGATCGGTACGCGCTGATGGTGCCCACATAGGTAAATTCCTCACAGATGACTACATCGCCAGGCTGAGTTAGCGCTTCGGCAGTAAGTGTCACAGCTTGCATAGAGCCATTCATCAGACTGAGCAGCTCTGGGTCTACATGAACACCCTCGCGTTCACTCTCCCTGCGTGCCATAGCCTGCCGCAAACCAAGATGTCCCATTTTTCCTGGGTACTCGGTTATTTCTTCGTATTCAGTGGCGATGACTCGATTTGCAGCTTCCTGCACCAACTCAATCGGGAATGTTTCCGGATTCGAGCGGCCAACCGCAAAGTCATATGGAACAGCAGGCGTTTTTAACGGGTTGAGTGGTTTCATCTGTTGTATTGTTTTGCGTGGTGGCGAATGGTAATCGACCAAATTCAGAAATTAAGTCCCAGAACCCGTCTCAGCTATGCTCATTCCGTAAGTGGGGCAAGTGTTCTAATCCAGCCGTCTCCCTTCGTGAGTAAATACAGTTCTCCCGCGTTATCAACACTTAACCTTGCATCCACCCGTCTGAGATGTGGTGAGTGCGCTAAGTATGTGTCGCTAAATCCTGCCACTTCCACAAGTGAACTACCCGTGCCATCTACATTCAGAGCGATTTCATAAATCGTTGTGGGTTCACCAGGGATCAAATTGTCCGTGTCTATATAGAAAATCCTTCCTCGCACCATTTCGGTGAAAACGTACTTGCCGACAAGCTCGGGTATTTTGGACCCTCGATAGACGTATCCTGATCCTATTGCGAATCCTTCATCGTGATCGTACTGGGCTACTGGATAAATCACGTCGATCGTGTCTTCCGGTCGTTCATACACGCTACCCAGTGCATCCGACGTAGTGACACCGTGACCTGTAGCGAATGTACCTTCTCTGATTCTCCAGCCGAAATTACCGCCAGCCACGCCGATATTGACTTCCTCAATTTCATCTTGACCAATATCTAGAAGGAACATTCGGCCATCGCTATCCCAAGAAAAGTGCTGTGGATGTCTCAAGCCGTATGCCCACAATTCAGGAATAGCTTCCTCATCGTCTACAAAAGGATTATCCGAGGGAATTCCGTACTTCGTCTCTCCCTCAGTTCCACCTAGTGGATCAATTCGAAGGAGCGCTCCTAGTGGAGTCTGCTTGTTTTGACCGTGATTTCCTGGGTCGTGCGCGCTACCTCCGTCACCAATAGCGACGTAGAGCATCCCGAATTCTGGACTATCTTCTTCAGCATTGGGATTGAAAGCCAATGTTGCGATATTGTGATTTGAGGCAAATTGACCCACACGCAGCATCTCACGTCGAGAACCTTCAAATACATCCGCACTACTATCCGTTGCTGTCCATTCGTAGATCACACTCTCCTGCACTGACGAGCCGTCTTCAATAAAGTCTGCTTCGCCGCTATCTGCTCGGGCACTAAATCCTGTGTAGAACTTACCGTACCCAGGGCTATCTTCTTCCGCGAACTGTGGATGGAATGTAAACCCAAGAAATCCTGATTCATTAGGGAATCTATCAGGATAAAATGCGACCTCTTCTGTGCGTAAATCAACGTACAAAGTCGGTGCTCGGGCCTCTAAATCAGTGACATACACGATGCCTCGTACATCTTGAATGAAGAGACGACCAGTATCGTCTGGTGCGGGATGTATGTACTGTATCCGAGCGTACGCATCGTTAGTAATCGGATCGGATACAGTGTCTGAGGATTCTGGTGCGCGAACGAATTGATTCGCGGCAAGCGTAATGCTGCCAACTTCGATGGCTGTTTCAATTGGATTAGAAAGCGCAGTTGGAGTAGTTGGTGTGGGTGTAGTGGGTGCCGGTGGTGGTTCGGGTGGAGGGGGTGTTGTGCCACCACCTCCCCCGCCGCCGCAAGCTGACAAGAGTGAAAGTAGACCAACAATAGTCAAAAAGTAAATGTTTGTCAGAAGGTCTGGCAATGAAGTCGGCTTTTTGAACACCTAACGATCCTTTAGTGGCGGTTTACGTGCAACATTGAGCAATTCACTCGGTAGAAATCGTAACACTCAATGGCCATGGATTGAGTTCGAACTACATTGATAAAACATCTGGTAAGTAAAAACCTTGCGACTCGACTAGATAGATCATGTGTCTCGTACTTCGCTCAAACAACTCGCCCACCCTTTGTACGCGATCCCCGAGTGCGCACGGGATCGCCGTCGGTATCTGGTAAGTTTTAGGCGCGCAATCCGTCTTGCAAAGCTTTTTTGGTAGCTTCTACGTCTCGATCATTTGCTAAGAATGTCTCTAATGAAGGAATCGGGAACTCATACGTGCCATCTGGATTTTCATCGAATATCCCATCGTGCACATATTGGTGGACGAGCGGCTCAACATTTGTTGGATCAATCACACCTTCAAGAGCATCGTAAAAAGTCTTGATGGTAATAGGTATTTGCTCTGATGATTGTTTGGCAATGTCATTTAATGACAGACTTGCTAATTTGAAGTCCGTTTCACTCAAACGGTCTTGGTAATAACCTATTGTGTTGTCGTGTCCTAGATCAAGCACTCGATTAAGGTCCACTTGATCTCTACCATGATTGTGGCTTTTCAACACTTCATCTACAAAATACCGCACGTAATGATGAAGATGCCGAGGCCATCCGTCACTTGCATTGTCAAGATACATACATACGGTATCAATATCGTTCGGCATAAATAGCTTGTCGACGTGCAGAGCTTTAAATGTTCCACGACATACAGATATTCCCTCTTCGGCCTCAAGGAATCGTAATTTGAAATCTTTATCAGCAGGTCTTGTGATTCCTGCTTTCTTTAAGCGGTGCCCTGTGTCGCTCAATCCGGCAAAAACAGGAATAATCTTCAAGCCGCCTAAATTCGCTACTCCGTGCATGTCGGTGAGGAGAGTGTTTGACTCGCCATCCTTCGGTCCAATTCTTTGAGCTTCGTCTATCAACAAAAGAAATATTGGGTCGTCTCCGGGATACAGAGATTGCCGAATCACGTTCCAGATTCTCCCCGGGGATTCTCGTACGCTAGTATCCAGTGCCGGTAAATTAGAGTAAATCCCACCCCCGGATTGAAGCAATTTCAAGTTAATCCTACCTTTACCATCTTGGGTATAGGATTTAGATAAACCCTCAAAATTAACCCGTCTACGAGCTAGGAGCATTTCTAAGAGCTGCACAGGGTCATTAAGCTTGGACACTTCAAAGAAAATGGGAATCACATCGTGATTGACGCTATCACAGGACATCTCTTTCTGGATTTGACGCAAAAGACTGGACTTACCCGCTCCAGGTGCTCCACTGATGATTACCGTGTTGCAATCTTCCGGCGTATCGCCAGATCGAACCTGAGCGATTTTCCCTTTGATAAAGTCTCGAACATCATGCCGACCTTCAAACGCAATAGGCTGCCCACGTTCTGAGGTCATTAAATAAGGTATTAACACCCGTTGCTCGTCGTCACTAAGGCGACTTTGAAGCTCAACGAGAAAAGGTGTTGGCATATATTCTCAAGTTAATAACGACAGAAATCTAGTAGAAGTCAGTGCTTATCTCCCGTTTCGGCCTTCTCGCAACTTTCGACTTTCTTTTTCTAGTTTAAATCGTTCAGATATCTTTCGGTATTGTTCTTCTACGTCGCGTAGTGATCGCACTCATCTAGTGGAATGTTCACATGATTCGCATTTTTTCCGTCCCACTTCTTCTGTCTCATCCCCTTGCGATATTTCGAGTGTACTATCTGATCGTTGCTCTTAGGATTACCTGTAGAACAACCTAGATTACTCTGGGCTACTTACCTCAGACTAGACACTTATCCACCCGATCATCTTGACCTATATCAATCATCTCGCCAATAAAACTTAGCGAGATGTCACATGGTCTACTTCTCTAGCATCTGATTCAAGGACAAGCTCCTTTGAGTATTTAGAAATTGACAGCATTGATACTAGCAGATGACCTTAACCTGACTTGATGGGTCGAAACACTGTTTTCATAATGTGTACAATTATACACTATAAAATGTATGGGTGTACGTTCAAGCAAAATGCCAACTGAATGGTGTGACACTAAAGTACACAACTCACTAAAAAAATGAATTTAGCGGATAGGCTAAGCAATGTTCACATCCAGCAAATATCTAGTGCATACTAATTCACCAAAATCAGGTAATTCATAGGGGATTTGCAGTGACCACTGAGAATACAGAACTCTTTCACATCATGTACAACTGCCGGGCAATGCGTCGACTGGACACCAAACCCGTGCCTAAAGATCTATTGCTTAAATTAGTCGAAGCAGGCAACCAGGCACCCAGTGGCTCAAACTTGCAAGGTGCGAGATGGGTAGTCGTGCAGGACGCAGACCAAAAAGCCGAACTCGCAAAATTAAACAAAGTCGCTGTGGATGCCTATGCCGCTTTCACTTCGACACGACAACCTGAGCTACCCCATCAGTCAAAAGACAAACGTGCGCGGATGTTTGATGCAGTTATCTGGCAGGCCGACCACATGCATGAAATTCCAGCTCTGATTATCGCCTGTCATGAGTTTGGTGCGCCGGTGAGCGATAGTTCTTCCGCCGGTGGATCGATTTGGCCTGGAGTCCAGAACGTTTTGCTCGCGGCCAGAGCTCTCGGATTAGGTGCTGCTCCTACGACGCTTGGTCTAGTTCAGAGAGACAAGGTCAAAGAAATCCTTACATTGCCAGATAGCGTGGAAGCACTCTGCTTGATTCCTGTGGGATATCCACTAGGAAAGTTCGGTCCTGTGACCCGATTACCTGTTGAAGAAACAGTTCATTGGGATCGGTGGGGCAACTAAACATGGAATTCGATTCCACTCTAATTACCTGGTCTTGGATATTTCTCGTTGTCTACATCGCGGGAATGCTCTGTATTGGCTTCTGGGGACAGAAAAAGGTCAAACATGCTGATGATTTCGCCGTCGCCAGAGGCGCGTATGGTCCAGTTTTTCTGGCATTTGCGTTTGCCGCGACTACTGCGAGTGGTGCAACGTTTCTCGGAGGTCCAGGACTTGCATATCAGATTGGAATTTCCACAACTTGGGGTAATTTCCTCTATCCCATGGGAGTCTATTTCGGCATCCTAATCACGATGCGATTGATCGCAACATCAGGTCATAAATTTGGCAATCGATCGATTCCGGAGTATCTCGGTGATCGTTACAAATCAGATGGTATTCGAATTGTTGTCAGCGTACTGTCGCTGATACTTTTCTTCTATGTTGCAGGTCAGCTTGTATCTGGTATAGTCATGTTCGAGACGATGCTTGGTCTGGATGCCGAGTACGCACTCATAATCACCACTCTTGTTTTACTGGTGTATGTAGTCATGGGTGGTGCTCATGCCGATATCCTGACGGACGGCGTACAAGGGATAATGATGCTGGGACTCGCCAGTCTCGTGATTATTTTGTTCCTATTTGGAGTAGGAGTTGAAGGTGGTCTAGGTGGAGTTCTGGACAATCTCAAGGCACAAGACGAGAACTTGGTCACACCGCTCAATCCTGAGTCTGCGCTGACTCATTCGCCTTGGTCAATTTTTGCTGTCTTACTAGCACATATACCGCTCGGTTTACTGCCACACCTAGGAAATAAGTTGTGGGCGCTAAAAGGTACGGATCAACAGAAGAACTTTGTCAAGATTGCATTCCTGTGCGGAATCACGTTAGGAATGATGGGGCTTGGTGGATTACTCGCAAGAGCTCTTATCGGCGATGGGCTTCTTACTGGTGACCTAACCCCGAATGCGTCGCTACCTCTCCTATTTATTGAGTTATTCCCGACGTGGCTTGCCGCACTGATCGGTGTAGGTGTTCTTGCTGCAATCATGTCAACGGCTGATGGTTTGGTGGTTTCTTCTTCTCAGGTCATCGCGAATGATCTCTATCGGAGAAGTATCGTGCCCTATATGAAACTTGATAGGAAGTTTTCGGCCGAGCAACTTGATAAGCAAGTACTTCAGATTAGTCGTTATTCAACTGTAGTGGTCTTGATATTCTGCGGTTTACTGGCTTGGGCATTACAAAAAGTAAATATCGCGTTGATAGTCTTCATCGGAATTGGCGGCATGTCCGCTGCATTCGCAGGACCTTTGGTCTTGGGTGCACTTTGGAAAGGAGTGACTAAACATGGTGCCTACGCCGGTTTAGTTGCGGGGATCACAGTGTTCATTATTTTGCATGCTGAACTGATCAATCCAAGTTGGTTTGGATCCGAAGGTTTACTGTTCGTCGTTGCTTCTTGGCTCAAAGGTGAAGGACCTAACCCATTTTCTTGTTGTGCGATTGGCGAGATTATTGGAGTGACTGTTACCTTTGTCGTGTCAAAAATGACCAAACCACTTCCGAAGGAATATGTCGACGACATTTTCGGAGATGAACCCAGCGAATCTGCAGTAGGTTCCTAGAAATTAAACATGGACAGAAAATGGTGATCGCGAAAAATGAGACATCTTGAGTTGGTACTCGAAAGTTGAGTCGGACCCGTATTTGATGCGTTGGAGCTCAAGATGGTTACCCAACTAGGGCGACCACAATTTTCGCTAGACGATCTCCATCGCGAGGGATAGAACCAAAGACGAGATGCAGTTAAAACGACACAATACAGATTTTGAGACCACTCTCTCGAACGAGAGGGTGGTGAAGTGGAGCCACGCTCAAGATAAGGACACCTTTTCTGGAGTCTCTTAAAAAAGAACCAACTTTACTGTTACTTTTCCTTAGTTCTCACTATATAGGTATGACAATAATTCCATTCAAGGGAAAAAACATGGAACAGAAATTTTCAGACACAGCCCGTAGCGAACGCCATTTCTCGGCGATGTTATTACCTCATTTGCTGCTAGCAAACAACTTTGCCGGGTTGCGAGCATTGTTCAGATCCCTTGATAGATTCAAAGGTGCAGATGTTGATTCGAACGACATCGAAATCGTTGCTGAGCTGAATCCAATCCGTGATTTCGGCGAGCCGCCGATCGATTCAAACATCCCCCAAAGTGTACCAGACCTGTTCCTTCGAATTGGGGAAAATGTGCTGGTTATTGAAGCTAAGTTCTTTACCTATCCAAGCGAAAAGAAGATTGACGAACAAATTACATCTCAGCGCAAGGCAATAGAGAGCCGCCTGGAGGGCACTCGCTACAAATGTTACTCGTTTCACTATTTAGCGTTAACAGTGCACGACGAATTAAACCCTTACCCAAACCTTGGAGACGACATGTCACACCTGACTTGGCAAAAGGTTATTGAGGTCTTAGAACCGGTCGTAAACAATGCCAAATCCCTAGATCTCAAATATGTTTTGGCGGAGTTGAAGTATGCAGTGCAACGCAGCGCGGATGAGCAATCGAAATCAGGTAGCGTCGAAGAGGGACGTTGTAAGACAATTCAAGAGCTGTACCAGCGCGCACCAGAGCTTCTCGCACAAGGGTATTGCTATATAGGGTTTACAGGTGGTGTCGATGAACTGAAAAGCAAGAACTTAGATGATTTAGAGAAACGGGACCACTACAAGTATTCGAGCTGCAAGCCAAACAACAATTGGGTACCTATGGGAGAGGTCATTCTTCGATACTTAAAGCTTAAGAAAAGACACTAGCGATTACGTTACCCAACATTGGGTTAGTTCCGTAGTACTCAACTCGAGATTCTT
>MPMU01000083.1 GCA_002238665.1 Gammaproteobacteria bacterium bin55 | reverse complement strand
GCTGGTAGAAGGTGACGCGTATTTAGTGGCGAACAAAGATGCCTGTAGTCGTCGCATTACCGGTTGGCGTGTGGGATTGCGACAGAACGCGAGTCTCTACATTGAGGCATTGGAGGCAGCCATTCTGCATTGTCGACCTGACGTAGGGATCATCATCCATTCGGGTCATCGATCTCAGTACACCTACCGAGCATGTCGCGATGTAGTGGCAAAACACGGACTTCTGCAATCCATGGATGAAGTGGGAAGTTGCTTCGATAACGCCGTTTCGGTTTCATGGGTTTCGCACTTCAAACGACAAGCATTATGTAATTGCATACGCAAGGATCTCGAGGAACTAACAGCACGATAGAAGGCGAACCTAGATGGGTTCTATAACACCGAGCGGCTATCCTCCGCGCTTGGTTATATGAGTCCTTTCGAATTTGACCTGATATTGCATTGAACTGAAGAAATGCCGGAATCCAAGAAATGCACTTCACCTGCCTAAGGCAAACTTTGGGCCTGTGACCTCACTACTTTTGATTAACTTGAGTCCAAAGAACTGTCCAAGCCCATAGCTCTTTTCAAGTGCGCCTAGAAATTTTTGGATGAAATTTGACTTAGCGCTACTCTGCTACTTCCTCAAGTAAGGCAGTTGCCAATCTACATCAATCCAATAGCCTCGGTAAAACACATTTAGTTTACAGATTTGTTTTAAACTACAATCTTGTAAACTAGACACGAGGATTTAGAATGTTAGGCGATCGTTTAAAACTGGCCAGGAAGAAGGCTGGATATACATTAAGAGGTCTTTCAGTCGCATTGGATGGGGAAGTCAGTGCACAAGCGATTGGGAAGTATGAACGATCTGAGATGAAACCTAGACCAGGTATGTTGCCACGCCTCGCGAAAACTCTTGACGTACCACTTACTTTTTTTCTTAGTGACCGAGTTGAGAAACTAGAAGGTATCGAGTTCAGAAAACTGTCCAACACAACTGCAAAAGATCGAGCGCGTGTAGAGGCCGAGGTCATCGAATACCTTCAGCGCTATCTAAATATTGAAGATGTTTTAGATATAGATGGTAGTGCCTGGAATGTACCAGAATGTGGTAATCGTTGGCTTTATCACGAAGAGGAAGGAGAAGATCTGGCAAATTGTTTAAGACATGAGTGGAATCTTGGATGTGATCCTATCCCAAACATGACTTCCCTACTCGAAGATCAAGGACTTAAGGTGATAATGCTTCCTCTCCCCAACCGTGTTTCAGGTTTGATGGCCTCTGTGCACAGAGCTTCTCACCACAGGACCGTACCCGTGATAGTTGTAAATCTAAATAGCACTCTTGAAAGAAGGCGCTTGACATTGGCTCATGAGCTTGCCCATCAATTGATTCATCCGGATTCAAAAGTTGATCACGAAAAAGCATCAAATATTTTTGCAGGGGCTTTACTTGTTCCAGAAACCCATCTAGTACGAAGAAGTGGGAAACATAGAAATGCACTTGGCTACAGAGAGATTATTCAGTCGAAACGCTTGTATCGTGTCAGCGCTGTAGCTTTCCTAATGCGGTTAAGACAATTAGAGATTATTGCGAAATCTACACTTACACGTGCTTTAAGTACCTACGCAAGAACTTGGCGGTCAAGAGAACCGGAACCGATTGAAGTCAAAGGTGAGGAAGGTATGCACGAAGTACCACTCCGCTTTGAACGACTTTGTTACTGGGCATTGGCAGAACAGTTTATATCTCCAGTTAAGGCTTGTGAGCTACTCCAATGTTCACTATCAGAAGCCGTAAAAGGACTAAAAGGTCCGAAGGCATTGAATGCAGTTTGTAGTGAGTGACATATGCTGTATGATCGATTTACATCCGATGAACCACATTAAGCCTCTTACGAAGCTGGTGTAACTTCGTTTTAGGATCAACTATCTTCATTTTCGTTTGCGACTAGAGTACTACCTCTAGCCAGTAAAGCATCTCGCAACTCAATCATCATTACGTCGAACACCAGGTTTCGATTGATCCCGAAGTCGAACGCGCACGATTCGATTCGACCTATTTGTTCCGCTGTGAACGCTACATCCGACACAAATGATCGACAGAACTCCTGTATTTCATAAGGCCTCTTTTCTGTTACTGTGTCTTCCAACGAGGGGGTGGTTTCAACCGCCCATTCCTTAGCGCCTACGGTTGTAGATACAGACTTACCTAAATCGTTCAGGGTTATAGGACCCTCTGAATCGAGTACGGGATTTGGCATTGCACCCAGTAGGTGTTTGATGTCGTTTCGGATGCCCGCTAAGGAACCCTTAGCTTGTTTTATAAGGTCTTTGTATGAATCGGAATCCGCGTTATTGCTACCTGACCATAGTCCTATCTTGAATGAGACCGTTCCTAGAAGTATTACCGCCGTTAACCCAGCCAGTATCCAAGTTATTAGCTGCCAGTCTTCCATATCAACCCGAAATACATGCCTCCATCTTCCTTGAATCTAGGTACTTCGTGCAACGATATTGTTCCATATTCAATACTCAATTCTAAAGAAATTACCAATCTGGGATTGTTAGACTTATTTGCCGCTTCTTCGGACTCAAATCATTCACAAGTATTGACTTGGCCAGTCCGAGGTTAATCCTGCGCCAGGTAGGTGCTCAAAAACAGTCTGGTATTACTTCATTTCATTGCGGTGATTGTTAAATTCTGCCGCAAAATGTGGTGTTCATCCGCTAGTGGTCTAGCACCGATGTTTAAGACGCTATCTGAATTCAAGGATAATGTCCCAATGAATAAAACACAATACAGCGATGACCTTCAAGCCACGGTGCTCAGTGAGGTCAAAGACGTGCAGCAGTCCGAGCGATCCGTCAGTTGGCGTTCGGACTCATCGAAATGAACCAAGCAAAATTACCCATACAAAAGATGTATGGTTTACTCAATGAGTCCAGAACTAGCTACTACCGTTGGCGTCAACCTGTGCCTAGCCCATGTGCACAGATGAATGATGTTCTTAAGCAGGTGATCCGTCGACTCCGAGTATCCAGTCGATTCCACAAACATTTCGGCGCCCCCCCTTGAACTCGGCGCAAACCTGTGCTATGGTCATCAGTCCAGAATGAATGTGCAACTCGACTGCGTGTCGCTTGAATTCAGCCGTGAAGTGACGGCGTGTCCGTTTTGGTTTCAAGGTTTCAGTCGTCGGCATTTTCTCATCTTAATTGTGCTTAATGACTATCAACCCTAGCGTACGCGAACCCAACGCCGATAAATCCAGCTCCTCAGCTATCTCGACAAAAACCGAGCATCTTGATGCTCGGAGATGTGCTCGCTGATCGTACGGGGCAACAAAGCAGTCTCGTAGCGGTTGATTTGATCTAGCGATGTATAGCTTGTCCCAGTGCAAAATTTATAAAGATTACATGGATATGTAGTAAGTAGGGGTGAAGAGAGATAAAGCAATGAGTATTCCTTCCTCCTCGCAAATCAATCACCATCATGATTTTGGAGAACTTATGTCAGATAAAACATTGACCTTAAAAGAACGCTGGGGACAGGCGATTGGAGTTGAAAATGCTTTATACGAGCGGCTGATAAACGCCTATGTGCAATTAGGGTGCTCGGAAGAAGAAGTTGATAGGTTACTTGACAGATGGGACGATGAAGACGCACAGTTTGAACGTGAGGCTTATCCGTTAACTAAACATTCTGTGGTTTATTCTGCGGAACGTTGTGCAAAAGACTCTGGGTAGGATGTTTACGGTTGATACGAATCTTCTAGCCTTTACTACCCCAAGACGCTTTCTCATGGGCTTGGCCGTATGGTTGAAGGAGCCAGTCATTTTACCGCCCACAGTAATTTTTGGAGTTAAGAGAAGACTGTTAGATCGTGCTGTGGGTACGTATATCGTCGAGTTACCCACCGTGAAAGATCGTTTTCGTCAGGGACAGGATGAAAAGTTCAAAGAGATATTAACGGAGGCGATTTGATGGGTGTAGGGCGACAATCAAAATAAGAGTGCAACGACAATCTGAATGAGAATGTGTCGCGACTTTAATGATACGTAATTGGAGGCGAACGAGGCAAGGGGTGTTCATACCGTCATTGCCAGATCATGCTTGGGAGTTGTGTCACGTGTTGTTTTCCTGGACCTATTTGTTGGTTGATGAGTCGCTATCTGGCAACTTGCCTGGGGTGTTGTCTAGCGTGGTTCGAGAAGCGTTGTGTGCGCGTTGGGTTTCCAGTGCGGTGCGGCATCGATAGCTTTCGACGTTGAGCTCAAAGATGGTGGCGCGATGCACGAGCCGGTCTATGGCCGCCAGGGTCATGGCCTGTTCGGGGAAGATCGCACCCACTCGCCGAGTGGCTGGTTAGTGGTGATGAGCAGGGAGCGGTTTTCGTAGCGTGAGCTGATCAGTTCAAATAGCACACTGGTTTCGGCCTGGTCCTTACGCACATAGGCGATGTCGTCGAGGATGAGCAGGTCGTACTTGTCGAGTTTGCGGATATCGGCTTCGAGCATCAGTTCGCTACGTGCGAGCTGGAGTTTCTGCACTAAATCGGTGGTGCGTGCGTTCAGGACCCGGAAGCCATTTTCGATCAGCTCCAGCACGATCTCTGCGTCCAAGTGACTTTTCCCGGTGCCCGGCTGACTGACCAGAATCAGATTGGCACCTTGGGGCATGAGAGCGTTTACAGAGTCACTCGCAATGCTGCATAGTAAGATTGCTCATAATTACGGCCTCAAATTTCGATGTGGAGAGTCTCCTGTTAGTCGGAACAGAAGAGCCTATGAACCTTAAATCTGCTTCCGGCCTACGATTGTTTGCAAGCGATTGTCCAATTGCCTGATGCACCCAGATATCGAGATGATCTACCTTGCAATTGTCCGCCGTGCAAAGCAGAGGAGATTACCGAAGAACGTGTGATGTATCGAATAATCGATGGTCCAGTCCCGAGGGAACAGGATTTCTACTCATTCAAGAAACTCAACCCTACTGCGCGTTTTGGAAACCAAAAGTTAGACTGCCAATCACATGGACTTTCTTTATTTTCAAATCAAAATTCTGCAAGTCGTAGACCACCGAAAAGCATACTCAATCCCAGAATCTGTATCATGCGGCTACAAATAGGTGCTGGTAAACTTATCCAGACAGGAAAAAAACATCATTACACTTGGTGGCCATACGCGGACTGCGAGATTCTAGACTATTGTGGGGGAGTAATCTAATGAGTAAGTCTGTGACCTACCAATCAACTCTCAGCTACTACGATGGTCCTGAGGTCATTGAGACCAATGATGCTTTTCATGATCCATATATCGGCTATGCCATCACATCATCAACTACTGCCTACAAATTTCTGGTCGTTCGTGTACCAACAACATCACTTGTAAAACTAAGGCTTGGGAAAATTGATCTGTTAACAGTGGTCAAGGATTTCTCCAAGTATGGTTGGTACTTATGTGAAACCGACAACTTGGACCAACCAATTACTCTAGTTGAACAGGCAGGATTGAATATTCCGGAGGCCCTGCTACCGAATCCAGACACATTCATGATTGAGCAGGACGAAGAATCAGATCAGGTACTTTCAGAAGCATTGTCTCGGAATAAGTTTGTTATCCATCTGAAGCTAGAACCAACGAACCACCACTTAATGCATCAGTTCAAATTATGTGATTACACAGATGTGTTATCAAAGTTAAATTCATTGATTGTCACTGCTGGTAAATCTGGTTCCCAAAAGTTGTCACATAATGAAAAATCAGAATTAGATTTGAGTATTGTAGCACCTGCTTTGAAAGGATCTGTTGAGATAATTGTCGAATCAACAAACATAAACGAAGATGTTTTTGAACCAAATGGAAAGCTCGTCAATGCGATGGAGAGAATCGACTCTACCATCAGCGATGTACATGGAGCATATGACCTTCAAATATTGGTGGAAAGGTACGGTGTTGAATTCGCACAAAAGTACATAAAACTTCTGAAAGTGCTTGTCCGTAGTGAGGCAGATTTCTCATGCTCGTGGGCTGAACCTAATTTTCAGAAAAGAAGCGGCAGTTCCTTAGTGTTCAAAAAGGCAAAATCTTTGATTGACGATATGAAACAACACGCCAACGAAGTGTTGCACGAAGTTGATTTACCAGTGAAAGGTAAATTCGTTGAGTTTAAACGAAAGACAGGTACATGGGGTCTTGAGACGAAAGAAGGCTTAGTAGTCGGTGTCGTGGACAAAACTGAACGTCCCGGCAAGCTTGACGGCTTGGAAGTAGGCAGAGAAACCACTTTTCATTGTATTGAAAGACGTACCTTTAATCATGCTTTGACGAACTCTAAATCAACGCTAATTTTGAAGTATTTCGAGTGTGTGTAGGAAGCATGGACTTACCACGATAGAGCCGTTCAAGTTCAGTTAGAGTCTTTGAGAGCACTGTCCACTTACTCAATTTTGCCATGAATGCGGTGAATTTGGTGAATTGAGGTGGTGTTGCCACTGATGCCAAACCCTCATATAACAGAGTCTTGCCAAACTGCCACCGTGAGTCATCATCGACCGCTTCGCAGCCGGTAGCAGATTTATTTCAATCGATCAATCGGTTATCCTGCTCATAAGGCAAGGACACTGATCAACCACCAAAGAGAGCGAGACTGCGTACGTTTCAGTGGACACTCTATCCCTTAACTTTACTCGTTTAGGGTGTGATGTCATTGTGACTCACTAGGTTCGTTGTCAGCATTATTCTTGCCAGTTTGTTGTGGAATCAATTCTCCTTCTTTTGTCATCGTATCCTCTAGTTTGTCCTTTCTGGGTAGTTCCGCGCGTCTCAAAGGTGCCCGGCGCAAGGGATTAGACAGGTTCATAAAGTACCGATCAATCTCCTTCTTCGCCTCCGCCCGTAGTTGGTACTTGGTGCGATGCACGATTTCACGTTTCAATACCCCAAAACCGATTCGGCCGAAGCATTGTCTGCCGCCGTCCACACCCGGCCCATGCTGATCCTTAGCCCACAGCGTTCAAGACACGCGCGATAATCGTTGCTCGTGTACTGGCTACCATGATCTGAATGCAGGATCGAACGCTCGCCATCAAGTCGAGTCGCCACCACACTGTGTCCACCGTGGCCATCACCAGCTCCTTGGTCTGCCGCACGCCAGTGCGCCACGCAACCACTACACCATCGTACAAATCTTTGATGACGCACAGACACAACTTATCTTCGCCGGTCTTGATCTCAGTCAGATCCGTGACCCAGACCTCGTTTGGATGCAGCGTTTGAAGCTTTCTTCTTACCAAATCCGGTGTGTCGTCATCCACCGGCGACGGTTTTGAGTACCGCTTGCGGATCGGAATGCCACAGAGGCCATTTTCTTGCATGAGCCTACGCACACGCCGTTCACCCACCTCAATACCAAGCTACACACGCAAGACCTGGTACATACGGCGATATCCCGGGATCAAGCGCCAATCGGCCTGGATCGCTCTGATGCCAGCCAGCAACCACGCGTCAACGCGGGCACGTTTTGTTTGCCGATGTTTAGCCAGCCAGGCGTAGAACCCGCTTCGCGACGCATCCAGCACTGCACATCAGCATAGTCGGGTACTGGTTACGATACATGTCAATCATTCCATACCGTTTCGTTGCAGGGATGCGAAATAGCTTGAAGTTTTTTTAAGAATTCATTCTCCATCCTCAAGCGTTGAATCTCGCGCTCCATCTCCGCAGGTTTCCGCGCGCTCCTAGCCTCGGCACGGCTCTCCTTGACCCAGCGCGACAAGGCCGAAGAACTAATCTTGAACTCGGTGCAAACCTGCGCTATGGTCAGTCCGGAATGAAGGTGCAACTCAACCGCGTGTCGCTTGAATTCAGCCGTGAAGTGACGGCGTGTCCGTTTTGGATTCATGCTTTCAGTCATCTACATCTTCTCCACTTAACTTTGCATAATGACTGTCCACTTAAGCGTACGCGAACCCTCTGCATGATCTTCGTTGTGGCGGCCACGTCTCGGTCGTTCGCTAAAAATGTCTGAAGAGAAGGAATTGGGAACTCGTATGTACCGTCAAGATTTTCATCAAGAATACCGATGTGTACATACGAGTTGATGAGGGCCTTAACTTCCTGCACATCATCAATCACACCTTCAAACGCTTCAGTCAATTCCTCAAGACTCATAGTCGAATCCGCCTCAGATTCTCTCGCTATCCGATTCAACACGGTACCTCCAAGGTCAAATTCCACCAGATTCATACGATCTTGATAATAACGGATTCGGTTGTCATGGCCTAAATCCAGCACGTATCTCAGATCCATATTATCCCTACCGTCTCGATGACTGTTAAACACCTCATTCACAAAATATCGTAAGTAATGATGTAGATGTCGTGGCCAACCGTCGCTAGCGTTATCCAGGAGCATACACACCAATTTAAGATCCTCGTCATTTAACAGCTTGTCTATTTTGAGCTTCTTGATTGTGGATAAACATACATGCGCTCCCTCTTCCGGTTCGAGTAATCTCAGTTTGAACTTACTATCTGCTGGTCGGGTAATACCTACTTTAGCTAAGCACCTAGCTATATCACTTAAACCAGCGAATACAGGAATAATTTTTAACCCACCCAAATCCATGACATTGTGCATGTCAACTACGAGCGTATTCGTATTTTCAGAATTCTTTTCGATCCTCTGCGATTCATCAATCAGCAATAAGAATATAGGGTCGTCATTATTTTTAAGACTTTCGCGTATAACACCCCAGACTTCACCAGGAGAATTCCTCACTCTATCTGCTAAAGAAGGAAAGTGGTGCGAGACCCCGCGTCCCATTTGAAAGAGCTTGAAATCAACCTTGCCCGTACCTTTTTTCGTATACGAGTAGGAGAGGCGTTCAAAATCAACCTTTCGGTGTTTCAAAAATTCCTGAAGGAAAAGAACGGGGTCGTTAACCGCCCCTGAGCCGAACATCAGAGGAATAACATCCTGATTTATCTTCTCGCTGGATATTTTCTCTTTGATATGGCGTAGAAGGCTCGTTTTGCCTGCGCCCGGGGCGCCTTCCACAATAATCGTATTGCAGTCTTCCGGTCCATACCCAGAGCGAAGGCGTTGAATTTTATTTTTGACTGCTTTCTGCGGATCGGCTCGACCTTCAAAGGCAATCGGGTGACCTCGCTCCGACATCATCAAATACGGTTCTAGGCCTGCTATTTCATCATCATTCAAACGAGTTTGAAACTGAATAATAGGAAAGGAGCTTGACATGGACTTAAAAGAAATACTGGCAGTCTTATTGTAGAGGAACGAGCCCATGCTCATAGAAGTCAGGATCGTCTGAAAGATAGCCACTCTCGACTCTCATCGGGATTGGCATTCAGTCAGCGTATTCCTATCTTTGGTTGATTTTGGGGATCAGTATCGCTGTATTCGCCCAACAATGGATTTGTTCTACTTCTACAAGGATGTACGGTCTTAACAATGCAAACCCATCTCCGCAAGAAATCGAGATGGCTCCTTTGAAAATCCTCTATAAGATTCGGCTCTAGACAGAATTAGGCGTTGCTTTGTGCGCGTGATCGCGACGAAGCACGTACGGCGTTCTTCTTCTATTGCCGCGGAATCTCTTCCTGTTTCTAGGCTCTTCCAATGCGGAAAAACTCCCTCCGCCAAGCCGATCAGATAAACCCTCTCAAACTCCAAACCTTTTACGCCATGGATAGTACTCAAGGAAACCGCACCTTGAGCTGGAGTAGGCTCTTTTGAACGCAACTCCATCTCTTGGAGGTATTGATCAAGCGATAAGTCCCCTCTTGCTCCCCGTATCTCCCTCTCAATTCTTTGCCACGCATTGAGGTCGTCGCTCAAATCATCATCTCTATCAAAGGTACAGAAATATTCTGTGACCTTTTTCACGGTCTCTCCCAAGCGAGGCCTATTCGACGCTAGCCTAGCTACAGCTTCAACAAAGGGTAACGCTGGATGCATTTCTTGCCTGACTAGGTCTAGCCAAGCGTCAAACAACGTAATCTGCTGGGATGCCGAAAGTATGTGCACATCCTCATGTTCTACGGCGACACCAGTGAAAGTGTTATAAGCGTCAATCAATGTATCCATGTTGCGCTGGTCTAACGGCCTATTGATTTGTTTAAGGCACGCAACGAGCCAACGCATCTGGGCTGACTCAAACTTGCCACGCCGGCCCAGTATATTACTCGGCACATTTAACTCGTCAAGTTGCTGTTTTAATAGAACAAGCGGTGCACGGGTACGCGATAGTACTACGGTCTCTCCCCAGTCTTGCTGATCTAGTGAGGCGATTCCCTTGGCGACACCAGTGGCTTCATGCTCCTCAGTTGGAAATAGATTGCACTCAATTGGAACTCCAGCCGCGTTAATCGTATCGGCAGATTTCGCTGGAGATTTAGAAAATCCTTTAGAAGTGTTGTACTCAACGAGCCGATTAGAAGCTTCAACAACTGAAGCAGGACAACGGAAGTTATCTAGAAGCTGCAAGACCTCGCATTTAAAGTCCTTCTTTAAACTACTTATGCGGCGTACATTGGCACCGTTCCATTCGTAAATCGTCTGATCATCATCAGCAACCACAAATAAATTACGAAAGCTACCAGCCGCCATCCGTTTGAGTAAGCGGTATTGAGGGTCATTCGTATCTTGTAATTCGTCAATGAGCCAGTATCGATACATTGATTGGCAGTGTTGGACAAACACACTATGACTCAGGAGTTCAAAAGCCAATAAAATTAACGAATTAAAGTCAAGAGCATTTGATTTGCTCAATTCTTCCTCGTATAGACGATAGGCAAGTCCGAGGTTTTCGATAACGGTAGGTTTCAGACGCGAGTTTTTCTTTAAATAACGGACTGCATCATCTGGACTCACCAAACGCTCTATCAATTTGTCAATCATTGGTAAGAACTGATTATGGTCATTCTCGAAACGTTCAGCTTGGCATCTCAACGCATCTTCCAGCACCGCTTGACGATCGACAGTCTGTGAGAAAATTTCAAAGTTTGGCTTAACACCGCAGTGGACCCCATGCTGTCCCAGTAGTTGGGCACAGAAGCCGTGAAATGTATTAATTTCCGCACGTCTGAATGCATTGGGTACCAAATCGGAGACCCGAGTTTTCATCTCGTGCGCAGCCTTGTTGGTAAAGGTCAACCCCAAAACACGAAAACGCTCGTCCGGCGTCGAATTCAGCAATTGGGCAATCCTGTGGGTAAGCACTCTAGTTGTCCCGGAACCAGGTCCGGCAAGCACAAGCAAAGGTCCGCCATTCCAATCAACAGCTCTTTGCTGCATTGGGGTCAATTTCTCAATCTCCTCGAGTAAGTTCTGTGATGTCATTCGAGTCCGCTGAGCAGAGCAATAGATTCACTGAATGCTTTCGGCATAAGACTAAGCAACTCGTCGTCCTGAATCATTTTCCCCAGTTTAACTACATAACTGGTTTTCGAGACTTTCAGTTTGTTCAGTAAAGCCGTCTTCTCAGACTAAGTGCATCTTTGACTCCGATTTCGTCCAGTATCTGTCGTAGTTGGAGTCCCACTCCGTCTGCAACCAGCTAAGTTTCGAGACTATCTGTAGGAAAGTTGCGACACCGTTTCTTCATCCCTTATGAGTCCATGTGCATGTGCTATAAGCGTGTCATTACTTGTCATTCCGATTCCCCTAAAAACCTGATTCGTCTTTACTCGACTCAGCTGCCGCTGGATCGAAGTTGCGTATCTGCTCTATGAGAGTACGAAGTGCACCTGTTGACTGGGATGCAGCAACAAATTGCCCGTAGGCAACATATGCGTTGTCAATGAGCTCGTCGTAGGTAACGATTCTAATCCCGTAGAGTCGCAAGGATGTTTCGTCCATCTGTCTGGAATTCTCGTTATCCCATCCCGTAGGAAGTTTTCCAACGATGCAGACTGCTTGGATCGGCAATGCCGCAGTCTCCTTGGAAGTATTTTGTAGCTCCTCCTTAAGGGCGTCAATGTAACCACGGACTTGCTTCTCGATGTCGGTCTTGGTAACTCTCACAGAGCCACGCTTAAGCTCGACTATCACATGAGCGGCCGCTATTCGACGGTATTTCGTGTATTGAATATCGATACGGAGATTTTTCTCTTTAGTCTTGAGCATCCGCTCCATGCGTAGCTCCATATCATTGAACTGAGTCGCGCGTTCCCATCCAGGGTCTAGCAGAAACAGATGGTCGAAAATGTACTCTTGCAGTACTCGTTCCTTCGCGTCGTCGTCCACATTCGAGCGTAGTTTGCGGATCACTACTAGCCGTTCTTCCACAATCTGGCGATAGTGTTCAGCCTCGATGCTATCGACATCGTAGAGGTAGCTAAGAAACTCGTCGACCTGTGTAATGTCGATTTCGTCGAGGTGCTCCACTGCATGTTTCATTTTGAGATGTTCGAACAGAAGGGCGCCGTTGGCATAAGCGCTTTGGCGTTGGGATTCTTCGATTCCAGCCTTATCAATGTCCCCAAAAATCTTCTTTGCAAGATTCTGAAGGTGTGACGGGTGGAGGTCCTTGTACCAATTTGTCAAATATGGATTGCTAGTGAGAGCGTGTCGTAGACCGGCACGTTCTCTGAGATCATTAGTCTTTGTCCAGATGTACTTGAGTTCAGACTCGACGAACTTCCGCAGAGCCACGTATCGCTCATCCTGTTCTGAAATGCTCTGCCGGCTTGATGTCGCGATGTCGGGTTCGTGATCAAGGTCTATGAACTCGGCTTCGATCTCGCCGAATATGTACTTCGTGATCATGCCACCCAGTCTAAATTCTTGAAGTATATCTTCCTGTGCTACTTTACCTCGAACAACAATGGTTATTTTATTGAGGTTGTCATTGTAGTCTCTGCTAACCCCATCCAGATCGTTTGAGTGCCGTGCGATGGCTACCCAGCCTTTGATGCGATATTGGCCTTCTTCAGAAACGTTTCCAGCGGCATCGAACGTACACGAACGAGAGAATTTACCAGTGACATGGCCGTTGTCGTCCTTTTCCAAGTTCGTGCAGTGTTGATCGAAGTTTACGCCATATTGGAAGATAAAGCGTGCTTTGTGAAAGTAGTCTCGATCGGCCAGAGTTATCGGTTTTCCGTTAATAACAACATTGAAATTGGCTTCGTCGCCGATGATGCTAAATCTACGGGCGAGTCGTCTGCGCAAGCCTTGAATAGACGCTTGCGTCAACCGAAGGTTTTTCAATTCTGCGATGTGGATGCACGTTCCGTGGTCCGAAGGTGCATTATTCTCATCATCGATCGAACTTGGGGCGTAACTGGACACCTGTGACGGATCTTCACCCTCAATTGCCTCTCGAATCTTGTTTGCATCCACGAGAAAGGCTTCTGCTTGGCTGTTCAATGTGCGTGTATACACCCTTATTTTGTTGGCGATGGAGAAAAGTGACAGTTTGCCGATACCTTTTCTACCCATAGGTCGACGCTTGTATTCTGGTGTCAAATACTCGTTGTCCAGTGACGACGTAGGCGGTCGCTTTTGATAGCCGACATAGAGATATTTGTTGTTGACATCATCGAGATTCATGCCACAGCCATTGTCCGTAACGGTGAACGCTTTATTTTTGGGGTCGAAATCGACATCGACGTGGGTCGCATCGGCGTCCCAAGCGTTGGCAATCACTTCGGCTATTACCGCTGGGACGTTGCTGTAGAGATTGAGGCCCAAGTGGTTGAGTTCATTGAGACTGATCGTCATCCTGTACTTTGAGTCGTGATCAGGCATGGTTAGAGACTCTTCTCATAGCAGATCCGATACATTCGCCGATTTTGACGGGAACCGCGTTACCAATGTGTCTGGCTAGATTACGAATGGGAACAGCGGCATCGGGATCTATGAGTGCATAGTCGGCCGGGAACGTTTGCAAAAGCGCGGCCTCTCGAACTGAGAGAGTACGGTTTTGTGTGGGATGACCGAATCGACCAGTACTGTAGTAGCAAAACTGAGTAGTGATAGTCGGAGCGGGCTTGTTCCATTCCATGCGGCCGTAAGAAGCAGGATAGTGAGCACGTGTATGGCACGGACTGATCAAGGAGTCATTCCAGTCCTTCCATGTCCCACCAGGTTTGGATTGACGGATGCGTTCGAGATTGATCGGGGATAAAGGAAGGGTGGTGTGCGCAAGGTCCTCTAAAGCTGTTTCACCTGGTTCAAGCGGCGGGAGGTCCGCGATGAAGTCTGCGACTACTGTGGTGTTATCGATAGGTTTTGGCAAGACGGCGGGCTCGCAACGAGAGGCGATCAATACGAGCCGGCGTCGCCGTTGCGGTACACCATATCGATGGAAGTCAATTACACCATGGTCTACGCTGTATTCGAGACTAGCCAAGAGCTTCAGAAGATTACGAAACGACTCATGCTTTGCTAGACCTGGAACATTCTCCATCGATACAAAATTGGGAACCCCCTCGCGCACTAGCCGGGCGAACTCGTCGACCAGCTGGCAACTATCGTCGGAGATGGCCTTTCGCCGGTTGTGAGATGAAAACGGTTGGCACGGTGCGCAACCAACAAGGGCGGTGATCTCGGAATTGCCGCAGAATTCTTGCAGTCCCGCAAAATTGACGTCCCTAATGTCGACTTGTAGGAAGCTCGTGTTTGAGTTGTTAGTTTCGTATGCGTAACTGCAGGAGGCATCTATGTCTATGCCGAGGACGACTTCTACTCCAGCAACGCGCAGCCCGTAGGTAAGACCTCCAATACCGCAGAATACATCTACCGCGCGAATTGGCGAAATCGGTGATCGAGAAGAAGATGCATCAACTGAAGAGATGTGCCGTTGAGAGTCGGGACTAGACGAGAGTGCGCGATTAGGGTAAATGCGTCAACCTCCTCTCTGAATTTCAAAAACTGGTTAGAACCTGCGTTTCGACTTGGTCCGATTTGTCTCAGCAGTTCCATTTTAGTTTCCGAGTTATTCGGATAGAAGAAAGTGGAACAGGCTCGATTCATTCTATCTAGTGTCTGTGTAAAAACTCAATTAAACTGCAATTTCCCTTGAATTGATTGACTTCACAGGTGTAGCAAGCTACCATAGGGTGGGCACCCGAAGATTGGACCTATTCGGTGCTTTACTGCGAATTTCGACCAAATTTGCTCAATCTTCGCCTTCTTAGATGCTGTCAGGAGTCAGACTTTGCGTAGCCTTGAAGAAATGAATTCCATCTTCATCGTGC